>CAMDSG010000012.1 GCA_945907055.1 Bifidobacterium breve
GCATCGGGATAATCGCGCATTGCATATCGGCGATTTACTCCATCAAGGAGTCCACGAATGAGCGAGACACTTGTTCCGTCCATTCCGGGGGGACCGCCTTCGTATCCGTTGGGCCAATAGGAGGTATGCATGTCTTCAATCACGTAGTAGCCGCCCGGCGCCACTGAATCGTAGAGGCCAGCGAAGGTGGCTAGGACATGGGACTGCTTGTGACTTCCATCATCAATGATTAAATCCCAGGGTCCAAGCTCGGCGAGTCTCGCCAGGAGCTCCGGATCGCTTTGATCGCCTACAAGAGTGTGGATGCGCGAACCTCGAACTTCAATCTCCTTGATGTCTAGGCCGTAGACCTCTGCATGCGGAAAGAAATCTCGCCACATTTGGAGTGAAGCACCTCGGTAAATCCCGATCTCTAGAACGCGACGGGCATTCGATCGAAGCCCCGTTAGATAACGCTCGTAATGGTCGACGTAACCATGCGAAATTGCTCCTTTGTCGGATCCGTAGACAGCGGCGAGCCATGAAAGGTTAGACCTGTTCAATCTCCCCAGCAGATGCCGCAGGTTGAGGGTCGGGCCAAATTTCTTCTCGGCCTCGACGCGAGATTTTATGATTGCCCGATAGGCCGTGTTGCGGGCTCGGCTCCCATGCCAACGCGTCATGTTCTTGACTCCCTTGACTCTCTTGAATCGATACTCGCAAGTTCGGGGCTTGCTCCTAAGGGCCCCGAACCCTGTAGGTAGCCAATCAGGGCATCGGGGTCTAGTACTAACTGCTCGCGCAGTAAATGAAAGTTCTCGCGATTTCGTGTAATGACACGCTCCTCTACATCTCGGCGTGCAAAGCGCAGTAACGCCCTCTGAAACGCTTGAGTGCGCGGCCCAAACGTATGGACCCGCTCGATAGGAGCACTTGCGCTATGAAGAATCGAATGATTGAAGTCCTGCCGAAAAACATTGCCTCGGCCGGCACTGCCTAAATGAAATACAACGTCTCCATAGATTCCAGCCATTAAGTAGTGAGGGTTCCTCGTATTTGTCCGCACCAAGTAGCCCCAAGGTATTTTATTCTGCCAAAGGATGTACCCAAGACGGATGCCAGTATCTGCAGATTGGCCAGTGCTGTGTAGGAAATCTCTAAAACCTGGAGTTGAGTCTGAATCGGGGGAGAAGGACGGCATGAACCGTTCGAAAAAGTCGCGGCGCGCCAATATGCACGATGGGTGCGGCAGAGCGACATCTCCATTCTCGGATCGAAGTACTCCGGAGAGGCCCGATTCCTCTGGAGCAGCATCGAGTAATACATCGACCCAAGAATCTCGAATGGGAAACGAATCGACATCGAGTGTGCAGATATGACTCACTCCATCGGCGAGTGCAAATGGGAGCATCGCGTCTAGGTAATAACCATGTTCGCGACTAGCCCGCAATGCAGTGGTTGGAGGTTCGAGAATCTTTACGTTTGGGCGTTCGCTGATCATTGCTCGAGCGCGTTTTGAGACTCGATTTGCGACCGCGTAAAGCGTGTAAGGAACGTTGGTATGCATCTCAATGCGGTTGAGATGTAGAGCGAGGAGAGGGAGGTCACCGTCGTCTTTGAGGAAATAGACGACGAGAATTCCAAGGCGGGTGACCGCTTCCCGAGGAGGCAGTGGAGTTTGGTTCTCTGGTTCCATGTATATGACAGCCCCCTCCCCTGATCTTTGCAAGGCCGGCCAATGTTACGGCCAATTAGAGGGCCTATTGTCCAGAAACCGATTTGGTGAGGATTTAAATGGCTTCTTGCCATCTGGACTCTTGCTAGCTGGGGTCTTCTCCTAGAGTTTCTTGTTTGGCGGACAATCCCGGTTCGAACGGAGAGCGATAATTATTACATCGGGGCGAAGCAGACCCTTGTAAGCCCTCGTTCCTAGAACGCGGTTAGTGAACTCGCCGCCGCGGTCTATTTGTGGGTCTATGACGCGTAGGTTGGCGCAGAATCTAGGTATTTTAACTATGGATCCGTCCGCTAGAACTTTGACCATGCTTGTACGGCTCTCCACAGTCCCTCTCTTGCCTCGGTGAAAGTTTACCCACTCAAATCCACCGTTAACGCGTAGAGGTCTCCATCCGTTTTCTTCTGCAACCTGGGCCGCAAGCCTCCAGCGACCGCCATCGAATGATGCGGAGTCAATTGCGAAGGAGGCGCCGAGGAGGAGTAAAGCAATAAGGGCAACTGAGGTGAGAGCAATCCTTGAGCGATCAGGCCTTGGTTTGGTTGCTCTTATAAGGAGGAGGGCAATGATCGGTATTGCTGGCAGTGCGTAACGGTCGTAGACCTGTACTCCAGTGACCATAGCGATCGTATATGCGCAGCAGAACCCCGCAATAGTCAAACCAAGCATGCTTGTAACCGGGTCAACGTCAAATAATTGACGGTTCTTAAACCTGCTCCACACCCCAACTATCGAGGGGATAGTCGCCATCAAGAGCAGCACTGCAAGTATCGATGAGACGAGAACGCAGAGACTCCAGAAGGGCCCAGGAATTACATCCGGTCGCTGGCCCGGCAGCACGGCAATCGAGAGAGCGCCATCTTTAATTATGTAGTTTCCGACAAACTGGGAACTTACATAACGTGTCGCCGTTACTGCTTGCCACAGCGCCACACCCGCGCCGATCGCTATCGAGAGTGATTTAGAAGCAGAGTATGAGCGCCTGATGATCCTGATGGGGCCGCAGTAAATCAAAACAGGCGCAAGTAAGAGGCCACTTACGCGAACGAAACCCGCCCCCTTGATAAAAGTTGTTCTGAGATGTCGAGCACTGGGGAGAGTCGGAGCGATCGACTTAGCGTCGGGGACATTAGACCACCAAATAAAAAACACGACGACGGCAAGAAACGAAATGACACACGCAATAACTAAAGCAATGGTCGCGTTTTTACGTCTTGCTCTCACTGTTGCTAAGAACCCTGCTAGCACTATGGCGATTAGCGGAACTATTGCGTACTGACGAATGAGCACGCTGTAGGTGGCCAAGGCAAGTGCCAGAAGAAGTAGCGGCATAGAAAGGGGTCTGCGCTGGAGAGCAATGGTTGCGATGAGCAGAGCGGCAAGCGAGAAGGTAAATGATGGGATATCGGTCATGTATGTGGTTGAGAGAACCATCCATAGCGGGCTCACAGCAATGGTCAGGGCAGCTAGAGCGGCGAGACCCCAAGAGAGCCCGAGTCTCCTGCCGAGCCAAAGTACACATAACAATCCAATCGACCCAAGGATTGCCGTCTGCGTCTGGACAATCGTCGTGGCGTGGCCCCATATTGCGGCAATGGGGGCCGCTATCCAGAGCTGACCGAGGAGCGACATCGAGACCCAGTCGTTGAACTCCATGCGCCCGGTATCAACCCAGCGAAAGAGGGTTACTAGGTAGGACCAATCATCTCCTCGCGCCACTCCAAGTGCGCCCTGCGATCGGGCAATCCACATCGGGATCACAAAACCCACGACCACAACCCCAAGCGAGATGGCTGCCCCAGGAGCGTTTCGACGAAGGATGCTCGGGCGTGATGGATCGCTCAACGAAGTCGCCTGTTGGCTGCTCGAGAACTCAACTGACTCCAACCTGGACCGAACCAATCGCTAGTCGCAGCCCGCATCATCTTGCGGGAGTATCCGAGACGATACCCCGGGAGAAATATATGCAAGGACCGTTCTGCTGCTTTTCGGGCGTAGGCTCTCCGCGAGCGCAGCTAACCCGTCTGCCAAAATTCTTATGCCTTCAACTCAGCCTTCAATGCAGCCATCAAATCAGCCTGCGAGCAAACCATTTACTTTCATCATTGGGTGCCCACGCTCTGGAACTACCTTGCTCCGAGCGATGCTCGATTCGCATAGTCAGATAGCAGTTCCGCCGGAGTCATACTTTATTTTGCCTGCGCTGCGACATGCTCCGGTAAATGGAGAGTTTGGTTCTATCGATCGTCGGGTGATCCTCGACGCAGTCCTCGCACAGAAGTCCTTTATGAAATGGCGACTCAACGCAGCGGATCTGCTGCCAATTGCGGAGGATGACTCAATAAAGAGCGCCTCAGCAACTGTCGCCGGCGTCTACGCGGTATTCGCCGAGACGCAGGGGAAGAAGACTGCGATTGATAAGACTCCGCACCATACGGAGCACGTGGGGCGCCTATCTGATGCTTATCCAGGCTCTCGATTTATTCACTTAGTTCGTGATGGGCGAGACGTTATTCCTTCTCTACAAGCGATGCCATGGTTCCCTTTAAGATATCGAGACGCCGCTCTTTACTGGCGCGATCGCGCGCTTAGTGGAAGGGGTGCCCTCGGGATAGTCGGTTCTCCCCGTTATCATGAAGTGCGTTATGAGGACCTGCTCTCAGACCCGGAGCGAGAACTTACGCGCCTCTGCAGATTTCTAGTAC
Organism: Bifidobacterium breve; assembly: GCA_945907055.1. Lineage (GTDB taxonomy): Bacteria > Actinomycetota > Acidimicrobiia > IMCC26256 > IMCC26256 > IMCC26256. Next base: position 4,420 of record CAMDSG010000012.1, read on the forward strand.
TTGATTTTGAGCCAGAGATGCTTACCTACCATGAGCGCGCTGACGAAGTCATCGCTGGTATGGGGACTCTGGGGTCGCACCAAAATATACGCAGAGCCCCGGCGCCGACTCGAGATTGGCGAACGGACTACGACAAGAGAACTCTGGCTCTGTTTGAGGCATTCGCGGGGGATGCGCTAGCGGTATTTGGGTACGAGCCAGGGCCGGAGCCGTCTTGGATGCAGCGAGCGCAGGCAGCGGCCTTGCACGCTTGGGTGCCGGTGAAGAAGCGAATCAAGATTCTGAGCAAGAGGCATATCTAGGAATCATCTTGAGCCACTCACCAGACTGAGGCTTAGTGCCCAATTGAGGTGCCGCGGTCCTTAGTGGGGGTGGAGAGGAGTAGTTTTTGGGGGTAGCCACTAGGCAATTAGACCACTACAGTGAGTGGCAAGAGGCGCAACTCAGCGTGGCGCATCTTGCAGTTTTTAGTTGGGGGATTCGAAAAGAGCATGCGACCAGCCGATTATCTAAGGATCGTTCGTCGCCGTTGGTGGGTTCTCCTCGTCACGGTGGTCATTGCGATGACTTTTGCTCTCCTCACGCGCCCGAGTACCTCTGAGACGATTCGGGCGAATCGACCCGGAGTGAGTTTCCGTGCGACCACAACACTTATATCGAATGATTCTGCGAATACATCGGTAAACGGACGCGACTACGACCGGTTAGCGCTCCTAATGACTACCGGTGAGGTCCCAAAGCGTGTAGCCGAGGCGATCGACGAAGAGCGCTGGCCGCAGATTCAGAGCGCCAATGCGAATAAATGTACGGAGACCAGTGGAGATGAGACCTCCCCGGAGTGCAAGAAGTCCGGAAGGCGTGTCAGCGCTGGTAGTGGTCAAGTTCAGCTTGGAACGGGGGGCTTTATTAAGGCCTCAGCAACCCCAGACCCTGCAACGGGTTCGTTAGCGATCACCGCTCAGGTCGGCGATGCAAAACTCGCTGCAAAAGTCGCGAATCTCTTCGCTACAAAACTCGTTGGTTACGTCGATGAACTCGGCCAGAAGCAATATGACGAGCAGATCTTTGGGCTTACAATCTCACGTAATAACTCCGAGACCCTCATACGCCAAATCGATGCACAATTGGCGGCCCCCGGGCTGACTGCATCGGAGTACGACTCACTTGATATTCGTCGCGAAGCAGTCCTCAGAAAACTCGCAAACGCCGACTCTGGTATATCGAATCTCCAAGATGCTGGCCCCCAGACAAGCGGACTGACAACACTCGAGGCTGCAACGAAGGGGCGTGCAGCGATTCTTGTGACGAGTGCCAAAGGTTCGACGAGCGAGTCTCAGAGACTCCTATTTGGAGCGGCAATCGGCTTCATAATTGGCCTCGGAATTCTTCTTCTACTTGAGATTCTTAGTGCTCGAATCCGTGACGTGCCCGGAACCGAGGGTGCGGCAAGAATGCCGGTTATTGCTGAGATCCCGGTCATGAACCTTGATCGATCTCTGCGCTTCCAAGTAACAACGGCAGTAGATCCAACATCACTAATGGCGGAGGCCTATCGCTCCTTCCGCACTTCACTAGTAGCAATGTGGCAGAGGCATCCGACAAATAATCGACCAGCATTGGCGGGGGCATCAGAGCCAGAGGAGAGACCGCTTCGCGTACTCCTAGTTACATCCCCTGGCCCTGCTGAGGGCAAGTCGATCTCGGTCGTAAATATCGCCGCCGCCTTCGCGGAGACGGGTATCTCGGTACTCCTCATCGACGGCGACTTCCGTAGACCGCAGATGCACAAGTATTTCTCGGGAGCCACTAGCCCAAACCTCACAGATATTCCTCACCAAGGGGCAACCGCTGATGTGTTGGCAGTCGCCCAAGAGACCGGGATACCTAATGTTCGGTTCATCGCAAGTGCACCTACTCGAACGGATCCGGGTACCGCTATTGAGTTGGTCAAAGTTGCGGCTCGCCTAGGGCGTGAAACTGCAGACCTTGTAATTGTTGACTCTCCACCGATTTTGTTAGCCAATGATGCCGCCGAGCTCTCGACATTCTGCGATGCCACAGTATTGATGGTTCGCGCTGGGTGGACCCGACGTGGTGGTGTAGTGGCGGCCTCGGATCTGCTGCGCCGTCTTGAGGCAACCACCGTGGGTATTGTCCTCGTGGGTGCGGAGCATGGAGCGCGTGCGGGTTATTACGGTTATTACGGTTATTACGGTTACGGGTATGGATACGCTCACCCTGGAGAGGTCCCCAAAATGTCGCGCCTCTTCCCATGGCGTAAGCCAACCAATGGAGCAGGTACGGTTCGTCGGAGACCTGACCCCGAGCAGGTTGGCGCATCTGCATCGAAACAAGGGGCGAACACCTCTAGTGAAGCGTTCGACGACCCGAGTGCCTGACCCTAACTAGCGAGGTTCTGGGCATGGCTAAAGCCTCTGCTGTCATTAAGCAATCGCCCGAAGTGATCTCTCGCTCGGGCCCCTTCGGCGTAGTAATTCTTGCGCCAAGAGATATTGAGCCGCGGCTCTTGGAGGGCTCAGCGCGCTTGGTTTGGGATCTCCTATCGGATTGGTCGACTAGGGAAGATATTGCAGAGAGCCTCGCTAAGTTATTCGGAGAAGATCATGGAGTGATTTCACGCGATATTGAGATGGTTATCGAGGAGTTGATCGCTACTGAAGCGGTCGTGGTCTCATGACCGCTCTCGGCTCGCCAGACCGATTCTCTACCCTTGATTTTGTAGCGGGTGTTGGGCTCCGAGAGTTCTCTGAAGACGAGATCAGAGACTTACAGGGGATCTCGGAGGTCGAGTGGACGCAGCTCCATCGCGAGCTTCTTCTTGAACGCCTAGTTCCACTCGCTGCTTACGCTCTCGATCATGGTGCTTTAACTGCCTCGGATATCCAGAGAACTCAGATCACTCAAGACCACGCGCGTTCAATGAGTCTTGCGGTGGTACTTGAGCGGCGACTCTTAGAGGTCTACTCCGAGATGAGTCTCGCGGGGATAGATGTGCGGGTCCTCAAGGGATCTGCGGTCGCTCACCTCGATTATCCAGACCCGTCATGGCGTGCATTTGGAGACGTCGATCTATTGGTGCCAGCAGATTCTTTCGCCGCAGCATCAGAGATATTGAATGCTGCCGGAGCGCCACGCCGATTTGCCGAGGTGAGCAAAGGATTCGATAGTCGTTTTGGGAAAGGTGCCTGTTTCGTCTACGCCGATGGGCTACAGGTAGATCTGCACCGAAGTATTGCGGAGGGGCCGTTCGGGCTCACGGTAGATCTGGACTCCCTATTCAATGATGTTGAGGAGTTTGAGATTGGCGGAGTGAACCTGCGCACTATCTCGCGTCAACACCGATTTATGCATGCTTGCTTCCATGCTGCCCTTGGGGATGTGTCTCCGCGGCTAGTTGCGCTCCGAGACGTTGCAGAGATGCTCTTGGTAAATAAAGTTGACTTCTCCGATGCAGTTGTGACTGCGCGAGCCTGGCGAGCCGAGGCTGTAATCGCTCGGGCAATCTCACTTGCGTGGCAGAGGATTGATCTGCCCCCAAATGATGCCTCTCGATGGGCCAATACATACTCGCCGAGTGGCTATGAGGAGCGAGCGCTTAGGGCTTACACGTCAGAGAATCGTTCCTATGCAACTCAGGTTGCGGCGGGTGTAACCGCAGTGCCTGGGATCACTGGCAAACTTGCCTATATGCGCGCCCTGCTCCTACCCAGCCGCCAACATATATCGGGTCGTGACTCCTCGTATTGGGCACGATTCAGGCGCGGCGCTGCGGCGCTGCGCGAGTCGCGGAGTAGTCAATGACGACCCTCCCACTCTCCTCCCTACCTGGAGAAGATCCAGAGTCGCTATCGCTGGGAACTGTTGAGTCCGCAGATTTGCTTAAGCGCCCCTGGCTGATGCGGGTAGCGATGTTCAGTGGGTATACCGCAATCGGTGTTGCATTGGTGATGGCGGTCGCTACGGCCTCTATTGAGTGGGCGCTAGCAGCGGTAGACATGCTCGTGTTGCTGGGAATCACTCATCTAATAGCTCGCAGACTCGCGTATTACGACCGAAGCAATGAGACGTACCTATTGGTAATGGCGGGCTTCTCGATGAAACTCGTTGGGTCGCTTCTGCGCATGTTGATGACGACTGTTTTTTACTCAGGTATCGCAGATGCAACCGAGTACGACCTCTGGGGGAAATTTCTCGCCCCGAGTTATCGAACACTCGACTTCTCTTACGATGTTGGTCCCTTTAGTGGAACAGGATTTCTACGCACCATCACCGGAGTGCTCTACGCGTTTACCGGGGCTTCAAAGCCGGGAGCATTTATGTTCTTTGGTTGGGCAGCCTTCATCGGTGCGCTCTTACTCTGGCGAGCATTCATGCGCGCCGTGCCAGAGGGGGATGCTCGAAGGTATGCATTCTTGGTCCTGTTTCTCCCGTCGATGATCTATTGGCCATCGGCCCTCGGCAAGGATGCTTGGGCCGTGTTTAGTCTCGGGCTCATCTCATATGGTGTTTCGAGGGTTATGACCAGAGGAGCATTGTTGGGGTTGCCAATTGCTGCGCTAGGCCTCTTGAGTGCTGGGCTACTTAGACCGCATGTAGCCCTCATTACTTTCGTTGGGATGGTGCTCGCAGCGGGGCTAGGGAAGTCACGAAGCCCTTCAGCGCGCACCCCCTTTGCACGCGTCTTAGTCTTTGGTGTCCTCTTTGTTGTCGGCACCGTGCTGATCGGCCAGACCTCTCAGTTTTTTGGTGTCTCAGGCCTCAATCAGGAGACAGTGAATGAAACTCTTAGAGAGGCGGAGGGCCGGACCTCGAAGGAGGCTGGCTCTGTATTTACTCCAGTAAGCGTCACGGATAACCCTGGGAATTTCCCGCTCGCCACAGTGACGATCCTCTACCGGCCGTTCCCGTTTGAGGTCGGAAACGTTCAGTCATTCTTGAGCGCCGGCGAGGGAGTGTTTCTGATGTGGCTCACCTGGAAATCGCGGAGGAGGCTACGAAATCTCTGGAATCAGATGAGGTACTCGCCTTATGTTGCTTACTCATTTGGAATTGTCGTGTCCTTTATCTATGCGTTCTCAGCGTTCTCAAACTTCGGGATTCTCGCGAGGCAGCGCGTTCAAGTAATGCCATTTTTCTTGGTGCTTCTTTGTTTGCCGGAGCGCAAAGTAGAGCCGCGAAAGCAGGTCAAGGCCTTGGATCCTTCTGCGCTAGTAGCTCCCAGAGATAATCCCTACGAGAATCAAGGCGCTCCAAATCCATACGCTGCACACGAAGCAGAGCAGCATGCGATCGATAACCCTTACGAGCGTTTTCAAGACGACACGCAACCTCGAAGGGGGCGCTTTCGCCGTGGGTGAGCGCATTCGTGAGCGGCTTACCTCTGCAGATTTTGCCGCCACCTCTAGAACCTTCAATCTCTTAGGTTTCTCTGCGTGTGTTCGATCTGAGGCGGCTTTGGTCGCTGATCTTGTCGAGCTTTTATGGGCTCCGCTGCTGAGAGATGTGGAGCCTGAGCATGTATTTACCGTTACGCAGAGCCCACCTGATCTAAACGGCATCGTCGAGTGGCACCTACACCTTGACGCTCTCCACGTTGTCTCTGCTCCAGCATTATCAATCGTCGTATCTCACCTCCTATGGGAGGCGAACCGGCAAGCACTGGAGAACACGCCTGGCTATGCGCTTCTCCACTCTGCAGCAGTAACGAGTGGCGAAGACGCTGGAATTATTGTTGGCCCTCAAGGGAGTGGAAAATCAACGCTCGCTATTGCACTTGTGGCTCGATATGGGCTCGGGTATCTGACAGATGAGGCGGTGGCGATCTCTCCTAATGGATTGCCCGATGGCTTAATGGTGCAGCCTTACGCTAAGTACATCTCCGTTGGTGCGAACATCGGTGAGATCCTTCCCGAAGTCTCTCCTATCTCTGATCCTGCGTTGGTCTCGCTGCTGGGAGAGTTGGTTCTAGTTCCAGCATCTTCGCTGAGAGCAGGTTCGGTCTCTGGGGCTGCACGCCCATCGGTGGTTGTGCTACCTACATATATACCCAATGCGCCTACAAAAATAGAGGTTCTGAGCCCAGCGGCCGCAATGCATAGCGTGGGGCAGCACTCTTACCATCTCGCTCGAGATACGGCACTTGTCATGGATACGCTGGCTGCAGTTACGTCTAGTGCGCGGTGCATTGCATTGACTAGTGGAGATTTGGACGAAGCGTGTCAGGTCGTACTTGACCTACTCTCGCACGAGTCTTCGGGGAGGGCATCTTGAGTAATCCCCGATCCTCTCCTCTTGTACATTCCCAATTTTTTGATGGCGAAGCTGTGCTTGCACTTGGTGAGGAGTTACACCTGCTCAACCCTGTCGCCTCCCTTGTGTGGCAGTGCTGTGATGGGGAGTCGAGCGCAGACCAGATTGCAGATGATCTCGCAGAGGTATTCGGAGCTGAGCCTGGCGCGCTTAAAGTCGACGTGGAGAAGGCGATAGGAGAATTTAGGTCTGCTCGGCTGCTTGTCTCCGATGAAGGCGCATTGACTGCTGGGCATGCAGTCCCGCGTGTACTAACTGAGTATGACCTCGACTGCGAGAGCTGCATGGAGGCCGAGCCGCGCGCTTTTAGAACTGTGTTGGAGTTTGGAGGCCTCCTCGTGGTCATTGGCTTCGATACTGAGGCTGCCTGCACTGCTGTTGAGGCTGCATTCTCGATTTACATAGTTCGCCATAGCGACATACCGACAGCTGCCCACGACGCGCGTCCGGCCTTCTCGTTAACTCTTGCGACTAGTGACGTCGATGCGCGCGGCATGAAGCCGCTGCATCTGCTGTATCGAGGCGGAGATGTAGTGGTTTCAGGGAGAAATGCTTCGCGAGTTCTCGACGCGCTCGCGCCTTACCTAGCGCTCCATGGGGACCTAAGTGGAGCAGGTGTTGTCGCTATCCCTGGCCTAGTAGTTGCTAAGGCGGGGACGAATCCTGGGGAGCCTGTGATGCTTCTGCAGGCGGCCGCGAGATTGACTGGTCGGGAGCAACGCTTGGCGAAGGCGGGCATCATGGTCGCCGACTCGCCTGCGATCTGGCTTGATCCGGCGACTAACGAAGTTGTTGTCGGAGCCCCTGGAGTCTCATTTGACTCGCGTTCTCTAATGAGCCATGCCGAGGGATATCCGCAACTCGGAGCGGATATTTCGCTTCTCTCCTCGGGTAGGTATCCCGTTCACGCAGTCTCCGCACGCGGAGCGCATGATCCCCTTAGTGCGTTGCTGGCATTTGCCCCGCCGAGTGAGGGTTGGCCTTTGGCGGAGCGTGCGTTAGAGGCACTCGACGCCCTGCTGGAGAGCGTTGAGATTATCGAGGGTGACGACATACGGGGTTAGCGACCCTCTGGTTTTTCGGGCTGGTTTTTCGGGCTGGTTTTTGGGGTGCTGTCTACGGCGCCCGACCACCACATTCGCGCTTATTTCGTACCGCAATGATCGATATTTCTTGCCCTAGGAGAGTCTTGTAACTCTTGCTCGCTATCAAAGCAGTCTCTGTTGAGAGGCGCGGCGCGTTTACTGCGACAGTTACACACAAGGGAGCTAGGTACCTTGCTCTAACAACGCGACGTTCGCTCTCAGTATTGGTAATGACAGGGGCACGCCCGAGATGCCATGCGACCCACTCAAAACCACCGTCAATGTGGAGTGGGTTAAATCCCTTAGCAACAGCTGCCTTGGAGACCCGCCAACGGGTTGCGTCGTATCGAGCAGAGTCGACTCCCCAAATCGTTCCCAGCGATGCGAGAAGAACAACGCTGGAGATGATCGCCAGCGCTCTACCCGGAGACTTTGCCTGATATGGCACGCGTAGCGACATATCGCGCAGGATCAGGAGCGCTACTAATGGAAGCCCTGTGATCACATATCTATCGAATATTGGAAAGCGGTTGATCTGCAAGGCGTCGGTGCTTACGTAGGCAGCAAATAGCCCTAAGAGGGTTAGGCCGAAGAAGATAGAGATTGGGTCCGGCGCTTCTGGGTGAGCGTTCATATTCTTGTTGCGGCTTAAGACTCTTGATTTGGCGCGCATGTATGCGGGTACCGCGCAGAGCATTATTACTAGTGCTCCTAATGAGCCGAGAATGACGAGCGCTAACCAGGCAGGTCGGGCTATAAGGAATGGCCGCGTTCCGACCAAGACATCATCAGCAAGGACTCCCCGCGGGTGGATGTAGTTGCCGACAAAAGCGTCTTCGCCAAGTGTGGCCGCTGCAAGTATGAGGGCGATTGTTGTAAGCGTTGCAACGAGTGTCGTTGTTAGAGCACTTGCGCGCCACGCGCGCTTCACCACTTGTATTGGCCCTACATAAGCCAGTACCGGTAGTAGCAAGAGCCCGCAGAGCCTTAAATAACCTATGCCTCGCGCCGCTGCCTCTCGTAGCGATCCAAGGGTTGGATCCATCGGAGCGCCTTTGAGGGGGTCGGGGATACCCGACCACCAATACATGAGAACGCCTATTCCTAAGAACGCGATGATCCCGGATGCGATTGTGGCGCGCATTAATGAACGATCACCGTCACGTTTTGCAACGACTGCGAAAGCAAGCAAGACGGCGACGAGCGGGACGATCGCGAATTGGCGGATTGAGCAGCCTGCTACCCCTAATGCAACTGTCGCTACGAGCCAAGGGATGCGCCGGGATTTGGTGAGGAGTCCCTTGACCCCCGCAGCTGTCATCAACATTTGAAGCGCAAAGGACGGGATGTCAGACATAAAGGTTGGAGCCATAGCGACCCAGAGCGGGCTCAGGGTCATGGTGATTGCAACAAGAAGCGCTGCCGAGCGTCGCTGGAGAACTCGAACCCCCACGTAGTAAAGAGCAATGAGGCCAACCGCGCCGATCAGTGCAGTCTCTACGTGCACGGCTCCAATCGAGTGGCGAGCTAACGCTGCGACAGGAGCAGCGAGAACAAGTTGGCCGACGAGGGTCATAGAGACCCAGTTATTGAAGTTCAGGCCGTCTCCGTCGACCCAACGAAAGAGGGTCGTTAAGTAGGACCAGTCATCCGAGCGCGGAATTTTCAATGCACCTGAGGATTGAGCAATGAGGAGAGGGATTGCGGCGCCGAGAGTAATGAGGATCAGAACGGCCGCTATGTCGAAGAGACGCGTCTCCCGAGAACGTTCTGAGAGCGTATTGATCTCTGCGCTCGAGTGATCGCGAGCAGGCTCCGGGGGATCTTGACCCTGAGGGGGACTGATCCGGGTATCGCTCATGACTCCAACCAAGGCTGGTGAGGGGTATCGATACTTGGCAAGGTTGAGATTCTATGGCGCCAAATTTGGCCTTGGGTCGCCAGCGACCCCTCGCCGATTCGCTGTCCCGATTCCCTGTCCCGATTCGCTGTCCCGATTCGCTGGGGTCGTGGCTCCGATTCGCTGTAGTTGGGCGATTCGCTGAATCGTCGAATCTTGCTCCGTTATGGCCCGCGGCCCGGGTAGCCTCGCCGGCGTGGCCCGCCGATCAACGTTTGTGAACCTCGCACGCAATGCGCTGCGCCCCTCCTACCTCCCTGTGATGCTGCGCAAGATCAAAGCCCGCCTGCGCCCGCCGAATAGAGACGAGGCTCTGGCCTGGGCATTCGAGCATGCTGAGTCGGTCGAGAGTTTCGGCGAGTCGCTTGCCCCCGAGCTCTGGGCTGAGGCCAACCACTGGGCAGATGAGTTTGAGCCCCAGGCGCAGTCGATCCTCTCCACAATTGGGGTGCCCCTTGGCGGTGGCGGTCATCATCGCCTTCTCTACTTCCTCACACGCTTAACGAGCCCAGCGACAGTTCTTGAGACGGGTGTAGCTGCGGGGTGGTCCTCGGCGGCCGTCCTCTCAGCCCTATCAACAAACGGCTCGGGCTCCCTATGGTCTAGCGACTTCCCATACTTCCGGCTTGAGAACCCTGAGCGTTATGTTGGGTGCGTAGTACCGGAAGAATTGCGCGACGCGTGGAACCTCTATATCAAGGGTGATCGCTCCAACTTGGCCGAGATTCTCCCTAAGTGCGGAGCGATCAGCCTCTTCCACTACGACTCAGATAAGTCATACGACGGGCGAACATTCGCTATGGATGCAGTCGCCTCTCACCTAACGCCAGAGTGCGTGATTGTCTGTGATGATATCGACGACAATACCTGGTTTCGCGACTGGGTTTTAAAGCGCGGCGGCGCGTATCGAGTATTCGAACGCGGTGGTAAATACGTAGGCCTTGTAGGGCTCTAAGTACTTCTCTGCACGCTTGCCTTTCTCCCCTCGGCGAGGCCGTGACTCTTAGCCGGTATCGCTTAGGTCAAGATCCCGAGACGCTTCTTGGTCGGCGGAACCCGGTGCTCTCCAAACCCAACGTGGCTCTGAGCTGAGCTGTGGCTCACCGCCGGAGTCCTCATAACCGCGCGCTATGAGGCGGTATCCATCATGTGTTTTTTGAAGATGATGTCGCTTACAGAGCCTCACAAGGTTTTTAAGGGATGCAGAGCCTCCCTCAGCGAAGGGTTTGATGTGATCTATCTCGAGGCCAAGAGTTACATCGCATGTTGGTACCTGGCAGACGCGATCGCGTTCCTCGATAGCGGTTCGCAGCGGTGCAGGGATGTGTCGGCCCATATGCGCAACTGTCTTGATGTCTACTCCATCGATAACGAGGAGTTTCAGGAATGCTTCGCCCAGATACTCAGTAGCAGTTGCGACTGGTATTGGCCCGACGCCTGTGATCTCGCAGATTTCGCCATGCTCAGTATGTCCACGCTTTAGTGCATCAATATCGACGCGAATATTCATCACAACGTTAGGGCGAGTCGTTTTCTTCCTGCTTTCGCTTGACTGCTTGGTGGTCGCCTTCTCACAGAGCACCATTAGTGCGTCTGCGGCGTAGGCCTCTGGTTTTTCATGTTCACCACTCTTGCGTGCCGCCCGAAAGATCACATCCTGTATGGGCTTGAGTGCTGCCATTACGAGCGCACCATTCGCGACAGTCATACGTCCTTTTACATTGAAGGAACCATCCGAATCAGTCCACGACTTAAAGAACCGCGATTTATGTATCTGTCTATGTCGAGCTGCTTCGTCTGTCGCGGCTGCAACGACACGATTAGTTGCATCGCGTAGATCACGCACTGTTACGTGTTTTGAGAGGTTTAAGAGTTGTGTCTCAGTATTAGGTGCAACGATTGCACCGCGGGCTACCTCGACAGCCTGTGTGCCTGAGAGGTCACCTGAGAGCAAGGCTGCCTGAGTTACCGGCAGGTGCTGGAGTTGATTGGCCAACAACACCACAGCCTGGGCCTCGTAGTGGGCACAGTCTGTCTCGATAGAGAGCCACTCAGAAATACTCTTCGCTCCCTCACCCTTCCAAGCATTGGTGCGCTCAACCTGACCAACCGCAATCGTGCGAAGAGAGTCGCCAGCCCTGCGGACTCGCTCGGCGATCTCGACCAATCCCCGAGCACCGGCAGCATCAACGCAATCAACCTGAAGCGAGGAGATATAGGTCTGGAGTTCTGTGGTGAGTTGATTCAATCTGTCGAACATATGTTCGATTATAAAACAGGGGTGGGACAGTGTCAAGGAATTTCTTCCAGGCTCCCGGCTAGACAGGTCTAGAGGATCTCACCACTAAACGTACGCCCGCGCAGTATTGCCTTTGCATCGAAGATCAGAGTTGAGTGCTCGCAGATCACATCGGGATCAAACTCCAGATGGTCCACAAGCAGCACTACTAAGTCTGCTGCTGCAAGGGCCTCTGGTCCAAACTCCTCGAGCCTCAGGTCAAACCCAGGGGCGAAGACTGCAGGGATGTGGGAGTCGCAGGCGCGCAGATCGGCTCCGAGTGCGGCGAGGCGCTCAGCAACCTTCACAGATGGCGATTCGCGCCAATCTGAAGTCCCTGCTTTATAGGCCATACCAAGAAGCAGTATCTTGCTTCCTTTTACAGAGCGCTCGCTCTTGTTCAGCATCGAGACAATACGGCTCACTACGTAGTCGGGCATGTGCTCGTTTACATCGTTAGCGAGTTCAACAAAGCGGAATGCATGCCCCGATTGCCTGCGCACTCTCCACGACAGATAGGACGGGTCAACGGGGAGGCAGTGTCCCCCTACTCCTGGGCCTGGGGTGAAGCGCATGTAACCGAACGGCTTTGTGGAGGCTGCATCTATCGCGCTCCAGATATCTACACCGAGATCCTCTGCAAACATTGCAAGTTCATTTACCAATGCAATGTTGACATGCCTAAAAGTGTTCTCAAGTAATTTGACGAGCTCGGCCTCTGCACATGAACCAACAGGCACAACTTGCTCGACGAGGGTTGAGTAAAAAGCGCCTACGCATGCAAGCGAGTCAGCGTCAATCCCTGAAACGACCTTCGGAGTGTTCTCAAATGTGTATTGGGTATTTCCTGGGTCGATGCGCTCTGGAGAGTAACCAAGATGAAAGTCACGACCTGCTTTTAGACCAGATGCCTCGAGTAGCGGACCAACTAATTCCTCGGTGGTTCCCGGGTATGTAGTGCTCTCCAACACAACTAGTGCACCTGCCTTAAGGACACGGCGAAGTTGCTCAGCGGCACCCTCAACAAATGAGAGGTCAGGTGCTCCTTCGCGTAGTGGTGTGGGTACCGAGATCACCGCTATATCAAAACCAGCTAGATCGCCTACGGAGTCGGTAGCGGTGTAGCCGGACGCAATTGCATCTGCAAGACGCGCATCGGGTACGTCCTCAACATAGGACTGACCATTGCGAAGCGCATCGAGCCTGCGAGGGTCGAGTTCGTAGCCGGTAACTCGGAAACCTGCCTCGCAGGCGCGCATCGCAACCGGGAGTCCGACGTATCCCTGCCCAACTACTACGACGTGGGCGCTTCGATCATTTATTCGTGCAAGTAGGTCACTCATAGGGGCGCAGTCTTGCGCACTCTGGAGGGGTCTAGGTCAAGGTTTGCAGTAAATAAGAACAACACCCTTTATGGGTGCTCCAAGAACTGGTCGCCCATCTTCCTCGGAGTCAAATAACTCAGCGAATCGTCGCGTGCCCGCTGGCCCGGAGGGAACGGGGGCCTCAGGCCCTGAAGGCCCAGCAGCCCCAACACCAGTATCGATGAAGGGCTTCAACTTTGGAGCAGATCCGCCGCCTCCACCCGAGCCGTTACTAGATCCGCCGCCGCGAGTATCAGGCCCGCCCGCAGCAAGCCACCGCGCCCAAGGATCGTCGCTGGTGGTCGTTGTTGTGCCACCGGGCCCATTCGGCGATGTTGTTGATGTCGTAGTTGTGCTGCTTCCCGGAGTAGTCGTGGTGGTGGTTGATGAGGTTGTAACGGGCGGTCGCGTCGTGGTTGTAGTGGTAGCAGGCGGGCGTGTTGTTGTAGAGGTGGTAGTGCTATTTCTGCCGTGCTCTTGGTTGTTCTTCGGGCGCGTGGTGGTGGTGGCAGGCGGCCGCGTTGTCGTGGTGGTAGTTGAACTCGTCGTCGTACTCGTCGAAGTGCTTGTTGTTGAGGTACTAGTTGTAGAGCTCGGCGGAGGTGGCGGAGGCATCGTCGTTGTAGTGGTACTCGTTGTAGTGGTGCTACTAGTGGTAGTTGGAGGGGGAGGCCCGAAGGGATTTCCACCATTGTCATCGCGACGCGGTCGAGTGGTTGTGGTTGTGGTCGTAGCCCCCGGTGTAGTGGTGGAGGTAGTACTTGTAGTACTCGTCGACGAAGTGCTCGAGGTTGAGTTGTTGCGGCCGTGGCCATTGCCTCCTCGGTTTATGTCATCGCCCTCGTGGTCGTTACCTACAGGGGACGGGAAGAGGAGTCGTCGGCCTTTTAATAGTGGATTTGCCGGATTCGGATCTACAAAACCGTAGGCAAAGTGGGTGCCTTGGTATGAATATCCGATAATAAATCGAGGTTGGCGACCACCCGCATTTGGTCCGGTTACCTCAGGTAGAAGGACAGCCCAGCCGTGTGCTCCGGTCTGCGTGATCTGCGGATATACATCAGGCTCAAGGAGAGGGACTGCTCGGTTATCGCGCCCCCATGTGGCGACGAGTGGTGGGACGATTATTTTTGGCTGGTCGGTATCCCAGTTCCCGTAACCGTCGCCGTTCTCGTCGGGTTCATCTCTGTTCGAGTCGCGGTAGTTCTTGCTGCGGCTATTTTTATTACCGGTATTTTTGTTACGGGTATTTTTTCTTGATCCAGAGTCGCCCCTACTAGTGGGGCTGCTACCAGTAACGCCACTGCCAATACCGACGCCACTCTCGATGTTTTTTTTCAGTGGTGGCCAGAAGCCGTATGGATACGGCGGGAAGTAATTCTCCTCGAGCGTTAGACCTGCGACATAAAACTGTGTGCATGGTCGCTCGGTTCCAGAAGCGGTGAGCGCGTAAGCCGATGCAGTCTTGATTACAGGTGCAGCCCAGACAACGCCGGCAGCAACCGCAGAGCGCGCGAGAACCTGACGTCTCGATACGCCTGCCTTCTCTACACGTGCGGCGCCTGGTTCGCCGCTGCTGCTCGTGTGTCTCAAACTCTCCCCCATATGTCTTGGCCGCGAAGGTACCACCCTCTGCGCGAATTCTCTAGGGGGAATTAGGCCTAGAGACGGGCTCTATTCTCTGGAAAACCTCAAGAAATGCGCCCTCTGGCTCTCAGGTGCAGTAAATCCCTTGCGGCTACAGCTCATCGCAGAACCATGCGGCCCCAACTGAGTTATCCGTGAGTATCGGGTCCTTAAGGTCGTACTTATCCATTACGACCCCACCTTGGCAGGCGAGTCGATGCTTGCCCGGGAGCGTCATATCAACCCAGAGCGGAGACTTCTTGCCGACAAATACAATCGGTCCGGAGAGGCTCTTGCCCTTTGAGATGGTCGTGAACTTCCCGCCGGCCTGACCGACCTTTACCGAGCGGGTCCCCTTCGGCACCACAATCGCCACAAACCCAACCTTTGAGCGCGCAGCGTTAGCCGCAACCACAAGGGGGACATCTACCATATCTGTATCATCTGCAACGGGCTGATAGCAGCGAGCGTTGCCTGGAGCATTGCCCTTTGCTGAGATTGATTTTGGTTTCGTGACCATTCGCCAGCATGTTGTTCCCTTATCCCCGGGTGCGCGCTCGAGCCTCCAGGTAACAGAGCCGGCTTTACCCTTGCTCACTAATCGGTATGGTCCCGTGGGAGTAACTGACGAGAGGTCTACCGCTGGCGCCACTGCTCCAACGCCACTCGCTCCCGAAGCGCCAGAAGGGGCTGCATGAGCCTCGGTTGGAAACATTGCAAGAGATACAAGCATCGTGGCGATTAGGGCTACGAGGATCGCACTGCGAGCCGAGACACCAGCCCATAAACGAGCACGTGAACCAACTCCGAATTGGTAGCGGTTCTTTGTTGTGGAGCTCAGGGCGGGTTTGCTTCGGTGCAATAGATCATTTGAAGCGAAGTCTGGGCTTAGGGCGTGTATGCGCATGTTCCAGAGTCTTACACGCGCAGGAGGCGGGTGAAAGCGCGCCCAGGGCCTCAAATATGGCGGGTATGGTTTGACGCTATTAGCGCAGCATCGTTGGTGCTTAACCCCGGGGAGAATCACAATGAAGGCCAACTTGATTAGGAGTCTCTCAATGAGCCGCTCCATCGCAGCAGCCGCAACCGCACTTCTACTAGCCGGTGTAGGGCTAGCAGCCTGCGGAGACAGCGCGAGCAAAATCACGGTTGCTCAAACTCTCCCTGCAGAATGGTCGAGTGCCGCTAAGAAAGATGTCAACGCATTAGCGCGCAAGATTCAGGGCAGTGATGCGAAGTCATGCGAGCAGGTTGTATTCCTCAATCCGGGGAATCTTGTTGCGGCGCATTTGAAGTACAACTGGATGATTGCGCCTAGTGCAATGGCTGACTGTGATGCGTTTGGGAATACTCTCGAGATCTCAACATTCAAATCCTCAAAGGATCGTGATGCATTTGTTAAGGAGCGAAGCGAGAGTATCTGTAGGCGCGCAGCTGCGGTAGATGCACCGCTCCCACCTTTTCAATGGGCAACAGGGGAGAAGTGGTCCGTGCAGGGCGATACTCGAGGCGGAGTAGATCGCGCAGCGAAGCGTCTTGGAGGGGAGGCCTCAACGTATGCGTGCCCCAAGAACGAAACGCTCGGCTGGAAGAAGGCGGGCATCGCGAATGTGCGCGCTGTCGCCGCTTCAATCAACAGAGGGAATGTAAAGTGTGACGGCTTCGCCCTTATGGAGAGAGAGACATTCCTACAGGGACGCGATGGCGCTAAGACACCGACAGCGCTCGGCGCATGCGTCTCTACTGACGACAAGGCATTATTTGTCGCCGGCTTCGGTAAAGGATCCATGCCTAAGGATGATTTCGTAGCAGAGATTCTCTCCAGTAAGAATGTCTGTGCCTCGCCCTCGCAAGCCATCATCGGCCCAGATTGGGCCGCCATTGTGCCGGTTCCCCTTGCCCCGGCAGTCGCGACAGCAACCGGAGG
>CAMDSG010000013.1 GCA_945907055.1 Bifidobacterium breve
GGTGGAAACGCCCACCGGTTGCTGACTCGATCAAGTTGAGAACGTGCTCACGATCGCGGAAACCATAGAACGCTGGAGTAAGCGCTCCAACCTGCAGCCCCATCTCTCCGAGGAAGAGCAAGAAGGTCGCTATACGAGAGAGCTCGGTAAGCGCGGTGCGAATGTACTGAGCGCGCGGTGGTGCCTCAATCTCCATCAACTGCTCAGCAGCGTGGACAAATGGAACCTCGTTAGCGAAACTGCTCAACCAGTCGATTCGGTTGATAAGTGTCGTCACCTGAGGATAGGTGCGGAACTCAGTAAGTTTTTCGTAGCCACGATGCATATAACCGATGACAGGATCGGCAGCGATTACGCGCTCTCCATCAAGGCGCACCACTAGTCGCAGTGTTCCGTGAGTAGCGGGGTGCTGCGGGCCAAGGTTGATGATCATGTCGCCGGTATCGAGCTCGACATTTACTCGAGCATCTGCGAGGTGGCGCTGCATACCAGGTGCTACCTCAAAATCAGGGACGGCTTTAAAATCAGGGCTGTCGTTTGTTGGGGTTACCGGCTGCTCGGTGCTGCTCATGCTTCACCTACCTCGTCTTTTGTCTCTTCGTCGCTCTCCGAGCCAGGCATTGGTTCAACATCCGTGAGCCCTGGCCAAGGCTTTACCTCACGCGCAAGTAATGGAAAATCTTTGCGGAGTGGGTGCCCCTCAAACTCTGCAGGGAGATAAAGGTGCCGCAGGCTGGGGTGTCCATCAAAGACAACTCCATACATCTCCCAGCACTCTCGCTCATGCCAATCTGCACCGGGATAGACGGAGACCCAAGAATCACAATGCGGAGCGGCCTCGTCTACATCGGCTTTGATCGTAAAACCAATGTGTTGAACAGTTGACTGCACATGTGCAAATACTTGAAAACGGCCAGCGCTACCCGCTGCACCAAAAGTCATCTCTTTAGGCTGCGCTGGGGTAGAGGTATCCCCCTCGATTAGCCCAACAGTTGGTGCTGGCATCCAGTCAATGCCGGAGATAAACGAGAGATAGTTGCATCCAAGCGTGTTTCTCGCCGTCTCTGCGACACTCCGCCATGAATCAAGGCGCACGCGCAGAACAAGATTTCCACATGCCTCTGCATGCTCAATGACAGCGTCACCGAGAGCCTCTGTAACGCGCGTAGTCAACACTTCAAGGTCAGACAACGTTGATCGGCTCCCCGTTCCAACGCTTGCGCATGTCGTCGTTGCCGATTCCTTCGTTCTGAATCTGCTCCTGAAGCATCACAACAGCTTGAATTAAAGCCTCTGGGCGCGGTGGGCAGCCTGGGACGTATACGTCTACTGGGAGGATCTGGTCGATTCCCTTGGTTACCGAGTAGGAGTCCCAGTAAGGCCCGCCGCAGTTTGCACATGAACCCATTGAGATCACATATTTAGGGTCGGGCATCTGCTCGTAGAGGCGTCGGATAGCAGGGGCCATCTTGTCGGTGACCGTCCCTGAGATCACGATCAAGTCGGCTTGACGTGGGCTTGCTGGGAAAGGAATTACCCCAAGGCGCATCATGTCGTAGCGCGGGCTCGCTAGCGCCGCACCCATCTCGATAGCGCAGCAAGCGAGTCCCCACTGGAACATCCATAGCGAGTATTTGCGGCTGTAGTTGAGGAGCCATGTAAGCGGCTTTGCAACCGGCTTCTGGAGCATCCCGCTGTCGGCTAGGCCCATCTGAGAACCCCTTTACGCCAGGCGTATACGAGACCCAAGGCGAGGACGAGAATAAAGACAATCATTGAGATCAGAGCGGAGACGCCGAGTGCCTCGAGGTTGATCGCCCATGGAAATATGAAGACGGCCTCAACATCGAACATCACAAATAAAAGGGCATATACGTAATAGCGAACATTTGACTGCCCGAATCCGCGGATCGGGTCCGAGCCGGCCTCGTAGGCAATATATTTCTCTGGCTGGGGCCGATTTGGGCGCACGAGACGCCCCACTCCAAGCATGGCTCCCACCATTCCAAGAGCGGCGACCGCGAAGACCGCGACTGCTAAATAATTACGGTAATACTGAGTCACGCGTGCCTCCACCCCGGTACTCCCGGGCCGCGGCGAGCATAGCCTTGGCCCGCGCGCACTCCCCGAACCGATAACAAACTTGCTCGAGATTCGCGCTGAGAACTCGCCAACTCGAGACTCAATTCGCCTGAGCTCTGAAGACTGATCATCGGACAAACAGGAGCGTTGCCCGCTCCGCTAGGCCGAGAAGTAATCCAGGAGCAACTCCGATAACGATGGTAAGAGCGCACGAGAAACCAATGACGATCCCAGTCCCGAGATCAACCTTGGCAATGGGGGCCATCTCGGTGCCCTCAACTGCAGGCGTAAACATGGTCGCAGCGATCCTCAAGTAGACGAAGGCCGCAATTGCAGCTGTGAGCATTCCGATCAAAGCGAGGAGATAGGAGGTCCCGCCGGCCCCTGCAGCCGCCGAGAATACGCCGAATTTGGCTATAAATCCCGCAGTTAACGGAACCCCAGCCTGTGCGAGCAGAAGCAGGGTAAAAGCCCACGACAGGGCAGATCGTCGCGTGCTCAAGCCCTTAAATCTCTCCAGATCACTATCCGCATCACCACGCCCAGCGACTACCCCAACAATGGCGAAGGACCCGACGGCAAGGAACGCGTAGATCGCTAGATAGGTCAGCGCTGAGGAGACCCCTTTGATTGTCCCGGCCTGAACCCCAATGAGGATGAAGCCGGCATGGTTAATTGATGAATACGCAAGCATGCGCTTCACATCTGTCTGGATCACAGCCCCGATACTTCCGACCAGGAGCGAGAGTACTGCAAGCACCCAGAGCAGCGGTCGCCAGTCTGAGGACGAACCCCCTAAACCGGTATAAAGAATTCGAATGAGCGCAGCAAAGGCCGCCGCCTTCGTAGCCGAGGCCATAAAAGCTGTTACCGGGGTTGGGGCACCTTGATAAACATCAGGGGTCCACATGTGGAAGGGGGCTGCTGCAACTTTGAACCCAAGGCCAACAAGCATCAGTACTAAACCTGCCAGCAGAGTGCCGCGCTCTAGGAGTGTGACCTCTGAGAGGTAGTTAGCGATACCGACTAGCCCTGTTGATCCGGTAGCACCATAAGTAAGTGCGATTCCATAAAGGAAGACAGCGGAGGCGAAGGCCCCTAGAAGGAAGTACTTCATTCCAGCCTCTAGAGAGGTGGAGCGGCGACGGTCGTAAGCAACAAGCACGTATAGCGGGATCGAGACAATCTCTAGCGCTACGAATATCGCTATGAGGTCATTCGACGAGGACATTGCAAGCATTCCGCTCGCAGATAAGAGCATCAGAGCCAAATACTCGGGTCCGTCTAAGCGCTCGCGGTCCAAGTAACGGCTCGCTAACAAGACTGAGCAAGCAGTTGCAAAGAGAACAACTCCGCCGATGAATATTGAGAATCCATCAACCGCAACCATGTTGGAGAGCGTTGTATAACTTCCGTCAGTCTGGACGCGGCTCCACTGCGCAGCGAGCGCAACCGCGCTCAGGATGATTCCTACCGCCGCCACGACCAAGGCGCTTGGGTAAGCAACCGATGCACGCCTAAGAATGGAGCGCTGCAGAACAATCCCAATCGCAGCAAGTGCAAGGAGCGCTACGGGAGCAACGCCAAGCCAATCAACTCCTGGGGTGATGATGCTGGCTGCGCCTAGAGGATTCACTTGGACTCCTCCATCTCGTCTGAACCGTGGTCCATTCTTTCTTCGTTCAGAATCGGTGAGTTCTTAGAGAACTTAGGTGACTCATACGAAGTGGATTTCTCAACGTGCGCAATTACTGCTTTAACCGATGGTCCGATGCGGTCAAGTGCTGGCTTTGGGTAAAGACCGAGGAAGAGGCTGAGCGCAAGTAGGGGAAGAATGCATGCGAGTTCGCGCACATTCAAATCAGAGATAGTTGCGTTGTCACCCTCCGGGACGCCTGTAAAGGCGCGCTGCACTGCCCACAGAAGGTAGATCGCTGCGAGAATCACACCGCTTGCTGCAACTACTGCATACCAGCGATGCCCCATGAAGGTTCCAAGTAGCGCAAGGAACTCTCCAACGAAACCTGAGAAGCCAGGAAGACCGATGGATGCGAAGGCGGTTACAACGAATAATCCGCCCATGATCGGTGCCGATCGCCAGAGCCCGCCGAAGTCGGCGATTAAACGAGTGTGGCGGCGTTCGTAGAGGAACCCAATTATCAAGAAGAGAACACCGGTGGTGAGTCCGTGGCTGAGCATTGTGAACACAGCCCCATCCAGACCTTGACGCGTAAGAGCGAAGGTACCGAGCACAACAAAACCGAGGTGAGCAATCGACGAGTATGCGACTAGGCGCTTCAAGTCTGGCTGCATCGTTGCAACAATCGCGCCATAAATAATTCCGATTACAGCAAGAGTAAGTAGAACTGGTGCGTACTTAACTGCCGCTGCCGGGAATATGGGGATCGCGAATCTCAGGAATCCATACGTACCTAGTTTCAGCATGACACCGGCAAGAATTACTGAGCCTGCGGTGGGTGCCTCGGTATGTGCATCTGGAAGCCACGTGTGGAGTGGCACGAGTGGGACTTTTACTGCGAAGGCAATCGAGAACGCAGCAAAGAGCCATGCCGCTGTTGTGGGAGCAATCCCTGCCGGTGCCCATTGCGTTAGTACACGCACATCGAATGTCAGCAGGCCTGTTGAAGACTGGTGAAGGAATCCAACGGCGAGTATCCCTACGAATAGAAACGCTGACCCAGCCATTGTGTAGATGAAGAACTTGGTAGCAGCATAGTTGCGTCGCCCATGCCCCCACCCTGCTATCAGGAAGTACATCGGTACAAGTACAACCTCGAAGAAGACAAAGAAGAGGACGAGGTCGAGCGCCAAGAAAGCACCCATAAGTGCAGCCTCTAACACGAGCAGCCAAACCGTAAAGGCTTTCACTCTCTCATTGACCCCTGTAGATGCAAGAAGCGCTATCGGCAAGAGAAGAGCATTGAGCACAACCATGAAGAGGCTGATCCCATCGACCCCAACCGTATAACGCACCCCAAGATCGCTAAACCAAGAATGGGAGCTCAAGAACTGGTATCCGGCTTTGCCGGTCTCAAAATCCGCCAGCATCCAGAGCGCTAGGCCAAGTGTTGCGATCGCAGTCATCATGCCTGCGATACGAATCGTCTCTGGCCGATTGCTAGGCAGGCACGCAACAAAGAGTGCGCCGACGAATGGAAGAAGAATCAGCGCTGTAAGAATCGGAAAATCCATTATGACCTAACCAGTGCAAATATGAGTAGAGCAGCCACGCCGGCGAAGACCACGAGTGCGTACTGGCGTACAACTCCACCTTGGGCTCTGCGCACCCCGTTGCTTATGGACGCAACCCCAGAGGCGACTCCGTTAACCGCACCATCAATAATCCCTTGATCAACCGTGTTGGCGATCCACTCAGCGAAACGTCGGATCGGGCCATCGACACAGCGTGCGAGTACTGCATCAAAGTAATACGCGTTACCAAATACGCGACCGAGGCTCCCCAAGCGGCGGTCTAGAGGGTCGTCTGCTGGATCCTCTAGGCCCTTGCGATACATGCCTCGACCGATTAGCACTCCAGTGATTGCAACCACAACAGCAAGGGTAGAGAGCCCAAAGCCTGCAGCAAATGACGGAACCTCAATTGGTTCTACCGTCTCAAATACAGGCTCAAGGAAATGCCCTAGGTACTCAAATCCCTTGAATGGAAGGATGAGGATGCCACCAATCGCTGCTAGGGCGGCAAGGATTAGAACAGGGATAGTCATCGTTGCAGGTGCCTCGTGCGGAGGATGGGTCATTCGCGCTGGGGCAGGGGCGGTGCCGTAAGCAACTGTCGGAGACTCTGTAGAGATCATTCCGGCTTCATGTGACTCAGCATGGGAGTCGGAGCTGGAGTCGGCGTGCGTCTCGGAGTGCGATTCTGCGTGGGCTGCCTCGCCATCGATCTCAGTCTCTGAGCTCACTACCGCAAAGCGTTCGTTACCGAACCAAACCAAGAATGTCTCGCGTGTCATGTAGAACGCTGTGAGGATCGCCGCCACAACACCAATGAACCAGACCGCGTAGTCGCCGTGGAAGAAAGCCTTTGCGAGTACCTCGTCTTTGGCCCAGAACCCTGCGAAGGGCGGAAGCCCCGCTATGGCAAGCCACGCAACAATAAAACCAAAACCGGTCAACGGCATGTACTTGCGCAGGCGCCCCATAGTACGTATGTCTTGGTTTTCATCTAGCCCGTGAATCACCGAACCGGAGCCGAGGAAAAGCGCGGCCTTGAAGAAGGCATGCGCTACTACTAGCCCGATTGCTGCCGTATACGCGCCGACTCCAAGAGCAAGGAACATGTACCCCAACTGGCTGACCGTTGAGTAGGCAAGAACTCTTTTGATGTCAGTCTGCACAAGGGCAACAGTTGCAGCGAGGAGTGCAGTAATCGCACCGACCCACATGACTACATCTTGTGCTGCTTGGCTCGCCTCAAATATTGGGTGAGCACGAGCGACAATGAATATTCCAGCGGTGACCATTGTGGCGGCATGGATGAGGGCCGAGACCGGAGTTGGTCCCTCCATGGCATCTGGGAGCCAGAAGTGCAGGGGAATCTGAGCACTCTTCCCCACAGCACCTAAGAAAAGAAGTAGAGCAATCGCTGTGATGGTTCCAGAGGCGAGGCCGCCGATCTTCTCGCCTACAACTGCGTAATCGAGGGTGCCGAGGCTGCCAAAGATCAAGAACATCGCGATCATGAAACCAAGATCACCTACGCGTGTCGTTACAAATGCCTTTTTACCAGCGACAGCAGCAGAGTTACGCTCAAACCAGAATGAGATGAGCAAGTATGAGCAGAGACCAACCCCCTCCCACCCTAAGAACGTAACCAGGAAGTTTGAGCCCAGCACGAGAATAAGCATGGACGCTACGAAGAGATTTAGATACGCGAAGAAGCGACTAAAGCGAGCATCGCCATGCATGTAGCCAATCGAGTAGAGATGAATAAGTGTTGCGATACCCGTTACAAAGAGAATCCAGGTGACTGAGAGCGGGTCGGCAAGGAAACCCATTGAGACTTTGAACCCACCAGAGGCAAACCAGTCAAAGAGCTTTACCGTATGCGCATGCTCCCCCGAGGGGAGACCACGAAGTGCTCCGAACATGAAGACGGAGACAACGAAGGATCCGAACATTAAGGCGGTAGCAATCCACCCCGCTATTGGTTCTCCAATGCGCTTACCAAATGTAAGTAAAAGCGCTGCTCCAAAGAGTGGGAGGGCTGGGACCAGCCAGATGTAATCGAGCATTGAGGATTTATTCACGCTCAGCCCCTCAACTCAGAGATGTCATCGGCGGTAGTTCCTGTATGGCGGCGCCTAAAGATTGCAACGATCAGCGCCAGGCCAATCGCTACCTCGGCTGCTGCTACCACGAGAACAAAGAAGACTGCTACCTGACCCGATAGATCATTAAGGGTCTTGGAGAACGTTACGAACGTGAGGTTCACTGCATTGAGCATTAACTCAACACACATAAACATCACGATCACATTGCGGCGAACAAGCATCCCGACTGCGCCGATTGCGAAGAGCGCCGCTGCGAGGACGAGATACCAGGTTGGGGTAATGATCACGGCGCCACCTCGCTCGCTGCCTCTGCTCTGCGTGAGCGACGAGCAAGCGCTACCCCGCCGACTACAGCTACAACTAGAAGAGCGGAGGTGAGTTCGAACGGCCAGAGATAGGTAGTGAATATCTCTCGCGCAACGCGCTCCACATTTCCGCCGCCACCGCTATTAAGAGCTGCAGTCGCAGACTCGCCACCTGTTGCCCAATGGTTGCCCATCAAGCCAATCAATAGAGCGAATACGACGAGGCCGAGCATCAAAGCCACCGGGCGCTGGACCTTTAGTGGGTCACTAAGCGACTCTTCGCGGTCGACGCCGAGCAGCATGATGACGAAGAGGAATAGCACAACAATCGCTGAGGCATAGACGATTACCTGTACCGCGGAGACTAGGTAGGCGCCCTCAAGAATAAAGAAGCCAGCCATCGAGAGCAGGGTCGCGACTAACCACAGTGCCGAGTGCACAGGGTTGCGAGAGATGACCACTCCAAGGGCTCCAACTAGAGCAATGATCGCGAAGGCGATAAAGAGCACCAGCGTCACCATCAGAGGCTCTGACCTTGCTCCGGTTCGCGCACTCCAAAACCAAGTTCGCCTGACCAGTTGACGCGACCCTCATAATCAGCATCACCCGAAGACGAGGTTGCGCGCATCCAGGCCGAGGTCTTGTCGTCCTCGCCGCCTAGCCATAGTTCCCACGGTTGACGCTTTGCCCGCCCCTCGTCGTCTACAAGGAGTTCATCTTTCGTATAAATAGCGTCCGCACGATTGGCGAATGAGAACTCAAAGAGTTTTGTCTCAGTAATCGCCTCAGTGGGGCAGGCCTCTACGCACATGTCGCAGTGAATGCAGCGCAGATAATTGATCTCGTAGACAAAACCAAAACGCTCACCCGGTGAGACCGGCGAATCCACAGAGTTATCAGCACCGCGAACGTAAATACACTTCGCCGGGCATACACCCGCGCAGAGTTCACATCCGATGCACTTCTCCATACCGTCTTCATAACGGTTAAGAACATGGCGACCATGGAAGCGCTCTGGCTTCTCGCGCTTCTCCTTCGGGTAGAAGCCCGTGATGCGCGGCTTAAACATCTGCTTGAAGGTCACACCAAAACCACTAAAGCGGGCCATTAGAGGATCTCCTCAACGAGCTCGGAACGGTTAGGCATAGAGGCTCGAAGTACTCCAAGGATGCCGAGCCCTCCTAAGAGTGAGAGCGGAACAACTGCAATGAGATTCCAACCCTCGTTTCGCCCGACGATAATCACGCCGGAGACCATGACCCAGATGAAGGCCAACTCAATGAGCCACTTCCAACCAAGGTCCATCAACTGGTCGTAACGAAGTCGAGGGAGCGAAGCACGTAGCCATACAGTTCCAAAGAGGAGGACCATGACTTTGGCTATGAACCAGAACACGGGCATCAGCCAAGTGTTGACCGGTCCAGTAGCGGAGAGAAATCCGAGGCTTGGCCCTGCCGGCCCACCGAGGAAAAGAGTGACGGCGATTGCAGACATTGTGATGAGGTTCATGAACTCTGCAAGGTAGAAAATTGCGAATCGAATCCCGGTGTACTCGGTGTGGAAACCACCAACGAGTTCCTGCTCCGCCTCAACTAAGTCGAATGGCGGGTGGTTCGTCTCTGCAATTGCGGAGATGAGAAATATCACAAACGCTACGAATGCTGGAATGACGTACCAAGTCCCCAACGAACCAACGCCGGTCCATGCTTGCTTCTCAACTATCGCGCGCGTTGAGAGTGTTCCTGCCTGAACTAGTACACCAACAATTGCTAGCCCAAACGCAGCCTCGTAGGAGAGCATCTGTGCAGAGGCCCGCACCGATCCGAGCAGCGGATACTTAGATCCACTAGACCACCCAGCGAGCATCACGCCGTATAGCCCAAGCCCTGACATCGCCAGCAAGAACAATATGCCGATTGGCAGGTCTGCGAGCTGAAGATATGTCTGGTGGCCAGCGATCGAGACCTGACCACCGATGGGGATAATCGAGAACGCTAGAAACGCAGTCATCAAAGAGATATAAGGCGCAAGGAAGAATACGCGTCTATCTGCAGAGTCCGGCACTGACTGCTCTTTGAAGAAGAGTTTGATTCCATCGGCAAGCGATTGGAGAATTCCCCATGGACCCGCAGAATCAGGGCCAACGCGACTCGCCATATCCGCAATGACTTTTCGCATGAACCAGATGTAGAGCATCACTGCAACGAGTAGAAATGCGAATACTGCAACTGTCTTGCCGATGACAATGAGCACAACCGTTAGGTCGATCTTCCCTGAGAGGAGCGGGTCTCCTGCCCCGAGCATCATCGGAGTGTCTCCAGGCGCAGATCAGTTACAACTAGCGATACATCTACGAGATCGCCTACTCCGGTGTCACCGATGTTGAAAGGCATCACAGCAACACCTGCAGGTACATTTGCATCCCCTGTTAGGGAGAGCACAAGGGATCCACGTGCGGTAGATACGCGCACGCTCTCACCATCGGCAACCCCAACACGTGATATCTCAGAAGGATTGACACGAAGCGTCTGAGCCGGGATCAGGGCACGTAATGCCGGCGTCGATGCGACAGTGCGTCCATTGTCATAAAGGGTGCGCCCAGCCGAGAGTCGCAGTGCATAGTTGTCACGCCCGGGTGTCGGCTGTGCTGTGTGCTGCGCGCTCCATACATAGAGCTGCGCCTCTGGGAGACCAACGCCACTTGATGCGTCCGCGGGGAGCGCAACCTCATCCGAGGCAACTGCCTCGAGTACCGGCTCAACAACTTCAGGCTCGACAACTTCAAGCTCGCCGGGGCCCTCAGGCTTGATTGGCTCCCATGAAAAATCAATCACAGGAATTCTCCTGGGCTCTAATACGAGCTCGTCACGGTGCAGCGCAATAGGGAGAACAACTCCATCGCGCGCACGCTTAAGAAGTTGAGCATCTACCTCTGCAAATGCAGGGGCGACACGAGCAATCTCATCTTGGATCTCCTCAACTGTCTCAAGATCAAAATCAGTACCGAGTCGAAATGCCAGCTCCGACGCGATCCTAAAATCTGGCATCGGATTACCGACTGCAGCAATCTTGCGCCCTACGCGCGAGATGCGGCCCTCGAGATTTGTCGTGGTGCCAGCCTTCTCGCCCCAGACGGTAGCGGGGAGGAAGACATCAGCATCTGCAGCCGCCTCGGTGATCGTTGCATTGATACAGATAACAAAACCAGCGCCACCAACTCCAGCGCGCACTAAGCGTCGATCCGGGAAGTCATTAACAACATCGGCACCAACAAGAATCAGCGCACCGATACGCCCCTCTGATGCTGCGTTGAGAATACCGGCAGTATCAAGGCCTACCTCTGCTGGAGCGCTTCCCCACGCAGCGGCAAAACGCTCTGCTCCACTCTCGAGCGTCACGCGACCTGGGAGAAAACCTGGAGCGAGGCCAAGGTCTATTGCTCCGCGAACATTGCCACGACGCAGTGCAATGAGGAAACGAGTATTTGGAATCTCTCGAATAATCGCAGCCGCCGCGACAGTCGGCTCCGCAGAGGTTGCGACATCTGAACGCCCAAGCACAACAACGATTGGTCCTGTACGCCCCTCAATAAGTGGTGCTAGAGCGGCGCTGATCTCGCGTGCTGCGCTCGCCTGCTCACCAGGAAGGTGGCGAATCGTGGCGGATGCATATCTAGAGAGACCGTGGTCCACAGCAGAGACATCAAGGATCGGGACACCTAGATCGACAGCAGCACGACGCACTCGCAAGTAGAGAACAGGCAACTCTTCTTTAAGATCAGGGCCAAGAAGAATAATTGCGGCGGCTTCATCTAGATCAGGGATCGTTGCACCCGGGAGACCGAGCACAACCTCTGCAGGTAAGCCATCCCCTATCTGGGCATCGACGTTATCTGTTCCGATTACTCCCTTGGCGAGACGTGCCCAAAGGTATGCATCCTCATTGGTTCCACGAGACCCGCCGACCATCGCGATACTTGCTGGGCCATGTAGGTCGAGAGAGCGCTTAATACCCTCGGCTGCTGCATCGAGCGCCTCGGGCCACGAGCACTCCACGAGTACGCCATTGCGTCGGATCATTGGGTTGCGCACGCGGTCCTCGGCATGGGTCGCCTCATAACCAAAGCGCCCCGTGTCGCAGAGCCATCCGTGGTTGACAGGCTCGACATCGACACCAAGTAAACGAACCAACTCATTTGAGGACGACTCAAGCGAACCGCGACAACCTACTGAGCATGTCTGGCACGAAGTCTCAACTGCTGAGAGGTCCCACGGGCGCGCACGGAAACGATACGGCTTGGCGGTAAGCGCTCCTACAGGGCAAACCTGCACCGTGTTCCCTGAGAAATATGAAGTAAACGGATCATCCGGGTATGTGATGACCTGCATCTCGCCACCGCGCTCGCCAAAGTCAATAAGTCGATCCCCTGCAATCTCATCTGCAAAGCGCGTGCATCGGCTGCATTGAATACAGCGCTCGCGATCAAGGAGGACAAGCTCAGAGATAGGTATTGGCTTCTCGAAGTGTCGCTTCTCTTCTACATAGCGCGACTCGCCTGGGCCGAATGCGAGAGTTTGGTCTTGTAGTGGGCACTCGCCACCGCGATCGCAGACGGGGCAGTCAAGGGGGTGATTGATGAGCAAGAACTCGAGTACGCCATCTTGAGCCTTCTTCACAGTCTCAGACTTCGTATTGACAACCATTCCATCTGTGACAGTGGTTGTACATGCAGGCGGCATACCTCGCACGCCCTCAACCTCTACTAAGCACATGCGGCACATGCCGACTGGCTTCATTCGCTCGTGCCAGCAGAAGCGCGGCACAAACGTCCCGTTGTCCTGCGCAACACGAATGAGCAACTCGCCCTTAGGAGCCTGCATCTCGATCCCGTCGATGGTGACGGTGACTATCTCGCGCTCGTCCTTCATTATCCGGCACCTAAATCTGATGTACCTGAATCTGAGGCAGTGACATGTAAAACTCTGTCATTGTTCTGGCACATCGCTATTACTTCTTCGCGAAAGAACTTATGAAGGCTCACTACAGGCGAGACAGCCGATGGCCCAAGTGGGCAGATGGTTGTCTGGCTAAAGGGAGCATTGAGCCCTGGGGAGATGTTGTCTCCGACATCAAGTAAGAGGTCTAGATCCTGCGGGCGTCCATAACCATGAGAGATCCGGTAAAGCACCTTCTCTATCCAACCGGTTCCTTCGCGACAGGGAGTGCACTTTCCACAGGATTCGTGGGCGAAGAACTTTGCTAGGCGCCACGCAACTAGTGCAGGGTTTGTTGTCTCGTCATAAACCATCACAGCGCCAGAGCCGAGCATGACTCCAAAGGTCTGCTGAACGTAATCCATGTCGAGTGGCGCATCGAGATGCTCGTCTGATCCGGTGAGCCACTGCGACGATGCGCCGCCGGGGATAAAAAACTTAACTTTTCCTCCGTTGCGCACTCCACCACCAAGTTCTGGTGACTCAATGAGATCGCGGAAGGTAATGCCGAGTTCAACCTCGTAGTTACCCGGGCGATTTACATGCCCGGATAGAGAGAAGATGCGAGTGCCCGTCGACTTGTTGACACCCAACTTGGCGTACTCGGCAGCGCCCATTCGCATGATGTGAGGAACAGTTGAGAGCGTCTCGACATTGTTAACGATCGTGGGCTTTGCATAGAGCCCAGCGACTGCGGGGAACGGAGGCCGAATGCGCGGCATCCCGCGATCGCCCTCGAGGCTCGAGAGGAGCGCTGTCTCTTCGCCGCAGATATATGCCCCTGCAGCGCGATGAATCACGATGTCGAGATCAAATCCAGATCCGAGAATATTTGTACCGAGAAAACCTGCGGCATGTGCATCGCGACGTGCAGCCTCGAGACGCTCAAACCCAAGAGCAAACTCCCCACGGACATAGATGAATGCAAGGTTGCATCCAATTGCGTAACTCGCGATTGCGATGCCTTCAATTAACTGGTGCGGGTCGTTCTCGATGAGCATGCGGTCTTTAAATGTTGAGGGCTCTCCCTCATCACCATTGACAACTAGGTATCGAGGGTAGGAACCCTTAGGCAGGAAGGACCACTTAGTACCTGTTGGGAAACCTGCACCGCCACGGCCGCGTAGCCCAGCGGCTGCAACTTGCTCGGCGCCGATTGCCTCGGGGTCCAACTTAAGAGCAGCCCTCAGAGATTCGTAACCACCTGATTGAGTAAAGCCATCAAGCGTCCATGAATCCTCTGGGCGATCGCGCAAGCGCTTGGTGATGATGCGCGTCTCTGTTGCGTTAGGAGCACCGATCACAGAGGTCATCCTTGACCACCTCCAGCAACTCCGCCGCTAACGCCACGCGCAGTTAGTTCACCAGATTTATAGGCCTCAATGATCTCGGTTGCTGAACCAGGGGTGAGGCTCTCGTGAAACTCGTAGTTGACCTGCATAGCGGGGGCGTTGCCACAGGCTGCAAGGCACTCAACCTCTTCGATCGTTACTTCTTTGTCGCTGGCGTAACGCTGCTCCAAATGCTCAAGTACCTCGGGTCCGCCCATTACCAAACAGGTGACATTCGTGCAGACCGATACGACTAAACGCCCAACTTCATCGCGCTTAAACATTGTGTAGAAAGAGCAGGTGCCGAGGACCTCTGCTGGAGTGACCCCAATCATCCCCGCAATCTCGCGCATTGCATCCTGGGTTAAGTAACCGTCTTGATCCTGTGCAAGATGCGCAAGCGGAAGGATCGCTGATTTTGTTTTCGGGTAACGCGCAACGATCTCATTCGCTAGTAAAAGATTCTCAGCTGTAAAAGCCATCAGCGGTCTACCTCCCCCATAATTGGGTCACAGGTAGAGATGATCGCAACTGCATCGGCGACCATTCGCCCCTCCATCATCGGGCTAATTGCCTGCAAGTTGTAGAAAGACGGCCCTCGGACATGCATTCGCACTGGCTTCCCTGTTCCGTCCGATACGAGGTAGCAGCCGATCTCGCCACGAGGAGACTCGATACGTGCATATGTCTCGCCGGGCGGAACGCGAAAGCCCTCTGTAAATAATTTGAAGTGATGAATCAAGGCCTCCATCGACTCATCGATGCGAGCACGAGGTGGCGGTGTAATTTTCTTGTCCTGAACGCGGTAGTCGCCCCCGGGCATTTTTGCGACGCATTGGCGCACGATCTTCACAGACTCGAGTACCTCGAACAGGCGAATTCGATAACGGTCGTAGCAGTCGCCATTGTCGGTGTAGATGACATCGAAATCGACTTGGTCATACGCAAGGTAAGGCTGGGTCTTACGCAGGTCCCATGGGAATCCGGTAGAGCGAAGAACAGGTCCGGTAATCGAGAGCGCCATGCATTGCTCAGTAGTGATTACTCCAACCCCAACGGTTCGCGACTGCCAGATTGGATTCTCAGTAAGGAGCTTGTCGTAATCGGCAATCCCGGCCTCAACCTGTTTGCATACACCTAGCACTGCCTCTTGCCATCCGTCAGGAAGATCGGCAGCAAGGCCACCCGGGCGAATGAAGTTGTGGTTCATTCGCAGCCCGGTGATTATCTCAAGAACACGCAGTACCTCTTCTCGCTCACGCCATCCGTAGAGCATCATGTTTACTGCGCCCATGTCCATGCCGTTAGTGGCCTGGAACAGAAGGTGCGAGGAGATGCGATTCAACTCAACGAGCATCATGCGCATCCAGATAGCTCGCTCTGGTACCTCTACGTCGAGGAGTTGCTCAACGGCTGTTGCAAAAACAAGTTCGTTCGAGAGCGGCGAGACGTAATCCATACGAGTGACGTTGGTTGCGCCCTGAACATAAGTAAGTTCTTCGCCGGTCTTCTCCATGCCCGTGTGCAAGTAGCCGATTACAGGCTTCGCGCGCACCACGGTCTCTCCGTCGAGCTCCATCATCATGCGCAGCACTCCGTGAGTGGAGGGGTGCTGGGGACCCATGTTGATGATCATCGTCTGCCCATCGCCCTCAAGCTCTGGCCAAGGTCCTCCAGCGATGACAATCTCCTGAAGCGGTCGCAACTCCTGCGACCCCTCTCCAGTCTGGCGCGATAAACGCTTTAACTCCGGGGCGAGGACAGATTGCTCCGCTACGTCTTCGGCGACATCGTCACCTGAATCCGTGCGGCTCGAGTCGCCAGTGATCTGCATTGTTAGTTCTTCTTCAGTAAGACTCATCGCGGACCCGGGTCTCCCTTGAACGTGACGGGGACGCGCGCAGGCGCATCATCCTTACGCAGCGGGTGACCGACCCATTCGTCCGGCATGAGGATACGAGTTAGATCGGGATGGCCCTCAAATGTGATTCCGAACATGTCGTATACCTCGCGTTCCGGGAAGGAAGTTCCAGAGAAAGAAGATGTAAGCGTTGGAACACTCGGATCTGACTCTGGTACCTGAGTAATAAGTCGGATGCGGATGTTTCGCGGGTGCGAAATCAGGTTGACAACGACCTCAAAACGCTCACGCTTTATGCCATCGATCTGCGGGCGCTCAACATCTTGCAAGTGATCAACAGCGGTTACATCAAGACACATCGTAAACTCTTCACTCACGCGCAAATACTCAACTACATCAGCGAGTGATGACTTATCTACATGCACGACACTCTGCCCATGGCTCTCAATCGCTACTGAGCCTGCGAATTTTGCGACTAGCGCATCTGTCGGTGTTGTGTAGGCGTAAGCGGCTTCAGTCATCGTTTACTCAGACCGCAAGCTTTGAGGAGGAGTTGTCGGCTACTGAGATTGTTACTGGTGTAGGAGCAGAATCAGTAGGGAGAACATTCGCTATCTCAATACCGGCGCCACCATTGTTCGCAGAGCGGCGCTTCATGATCTCGCCAGTTCGAACCATCTCGTGGAGATTAAGGATTCCGTGCATCAACGTCTCAGGCCCTGGAGGACAGCCGGGAATATAAACATCTACCGGAACAATCTGATCAACGCCTTGCACAATCGCGTAGTTGTTGAACATGCCACCGCTACTCGCGCAGACGCCCATTGAGATGACCCACTTCGGCTCAACCATCTGGTCGTAGACCTGACGGAGAACCGGCGCCATCTTCTGGCTAACGCGCCCTGCAACGATCATTAGGTCTGCTTGGCGCGGACTGGCACGAAATACCTCCATGCCGTATCGACCTAGGTCATAGTGCGCGCCACCTGCTGCCATCATCTCGATAGCGCAGCATGCAAGCCCAAAGGCTGCCGGCCACATCGAACGTCGACGCGCCCACTGCACAACATCCTCGAGTTGCCCAGTCATGAAATTATGGCCGACCTGCTCCATACCCATTAAGCGGCTGACTCCTCAACTTGAGTGTTTGACGATTCTGTTGACGCGCTGTTTGCAAAAATCTCAGGAGACCCATCGCTACGCATAATCGGTCGCACGATTTGATCAGAGACTCTCGCCATCGGGCCCCAATCAAGAGCGCCCGTTGAGAGTAGGTAAGCAAAAGGAACAATTAGTACGCCTAGAAATACTCCCATGACACCTAAACCATAAGCACCGAGTTCGCGGAGGATTGTTGCAAACGGATACAGAAAAATAATCTCGACATCAAGAACAATGAAGGCCATCGCGACTAAATAAAACTTCACGGGGAAGCGCTCGACCGGCTCATTATCGGAGACGATTCCGCACTCATAGGAAGCAGTCTTGGCCTTGGTCTTTCGACTCGGCGCGAGTAGTTGAGAGGCGAAGAAGGATCCGGCACCGAATCCAAAAGCGAGCAGGGCCATCGTGAGTATCGGTAGGTACTGACTCATGCTCCGTCTCCTCTCTTAGTCCGATTCTTGGTTCGCTCTCGGGTAAAAATCTTTCGCACCTTGAGCGCCGCTGCTTTTAGTACTGCGATATGTAATGACGCTACCTGCGAGCAACGCTGCAGAGGCTATTAGGTGCGGCATTGGTTAATGCGAAACCTGCGCGGCCAAAAACACATTCCCGCTGAATAGTCTGCTGTCTATGGCCGGTCTATGACCGGTCTATATCCGGTCTATGGCTCCGGCGTGAGGGCGACGATCTTCTCGACCAATGCGTACGCGGCCTCCGCTGGCCCAATCTCATCCGGTCGTAGGAGGTTCGCCATAATTCGCAGCACCCACTCCATGAGGGTGCGTGACTGCATACCTACATGAGTAAGTTCGCGCATCACGGCGGGGTTCCCGATGATCTTGACGAAGAGTCGAGCCACCTTGAAGTAGAGGCCATACGTCTCGACTAGGAGCTCCGGGTATTGCTGGAGCGCAAGGCCATCTCCAGAGGTCAAGGCTTGGTCAACTACGCCCGCAACCATCCGCCCCGTCTCGTATGCGTAGGCAATACCCTCGCCATTAAAGGGGTTTACGGAGCCAGCGGCATCCCCGGCCACGATCCAATTAGGGCCAACATTGGGGGTAACAGAGCCTCCGGTGGGGAGTTTTCCTCCAGTTACAGGCCCCTCAGCCGTATCAGCAGAGAGCCCCCAGTATGAAGGTGCCACATCTACGAAGGTCTCCATCAACTTGCTCGTATTTATGTCCTTCCAGCCCGAGAAGGTAGATAGGAGCCCTACCCCTACATTTACGCGCCCATCACCGAGTGGGAAAATCCAGCCGTAGCCTGGGACATGGGCTCCGGAGCGATCAACGATATCTAAGTGGCTCTCGATCCAAGGATCTTCATGGCGCGGACTCCGGTAATAGCCGCGAACCGCCATTCCTAGGGGATATTTGCGGTCTCGATTTGTCCCTAGAGCCCTGCCAAATCGGGAGTTTGCCCCATCAGCCACCACTACATAACGAGCTGAGACATTCTCTAAGGTGCCCGTATCCTTGTGTTTTACCGTTGCGCCAGTGACAATCCCGCTCTCTAGGGTGGGCTCGACGGCCTCGCAGCCCTGCCAGAGAGTGGCCCCGGCCTTGACGGAGCCCTCGGCAACCATCTCATCTAGGTCCCTGCGGCGCACAACATACCCATAATCTGGGAAATCGGGGTGCTGGGGCCAGGCCAACTCCATGGTCACCCCATGGGCTATTGATCTAAGGCCGTCATAACGGTGGAAATCTGCGAGCGGCTCAGCTAGCCCCATATCGGTGAGTTGCTTAACCGACCTCGGGGTAAGCCCGTCCCCGCAGGTTTTGTCCCTTGGGAATCGCTTTCGCTCAACGACAAGTACGGAGTGCCCGTTTTGGGCAAGCCAATAGGCCGCAGATGCACCCGCCGGCCCGGCACCAATTACTAAAGCGTCGTATCGCTTTGACATCTCCATATCGTCGCGCAACTTCACCCCATTTACCGCAACGCGCGCATCAAGAATCCGCCGTATTTAGTGTGGCAAGTTTCACGCAATCGAGTCACCATAAATACTTCCCCCGAACCTGCGTTAGGAGCCTCGGCATAGGTAACCTGCTTATCGACACTCGCCTTGGAGGAAACACGCTCGATGCCCAACTTGTTGCCAGACTGGCACTTCCTAAGACCAGCGGGACGCCTCATTTGGTCATCCCTCTTGCTGATCATTGGTACTGGGCTAATCCTCTGGCAGATGCGCAAGCCAAAATCAACTCGCCCCACCACCTGGGCGCAAGCAATGGCCGGCTCGCTCTACGTATTCGCAATTTTTGCGCTTGCCTATGCAGTAGTTCCACACGAGATCATCACGATCTTTGATAGCTACTTCAAGTGGGGAACCGACAAATTCTTATTTCAAAGCGGACAAGTGATTGTCGGCGTAAAGATTCCAATCTCGTTTAACTATCAAGCCCTCCGCGACATAGTTGTTGTCACGTTCTACGTAATACTTTTTGGACTCAATATCGCAATCATCTCCAAGTGGCAGAAACGACCAACGCAGGCTGAGGCCGATGCCCTCAAAGAGGCAACGGTTGAGTCCGGCACATCGCGTTTCGGTCGTCCGCTCAAGGCCAAGGCGTAAGCAATGGGCCGCAACGATGCGAATCCACCAATGCCAGATTTCTCGACCGACTACCTACTCCAAGAGGTTGACCCGAGTTACCTCTTGGCCTCGGTAAAGCCAAAACAATTTCTACACATTGATCAGTCTGAGTGCATCATGTGTGAGGGCTGCGTAGACATCTGCCCATGGAAATGCATTCACATGGTCTCGGTAGATGCAATTACGGAGGCCATTGGAACCGAACTCCCGGGTGAGGATCCTCGCGACACCGTTGCATTCATCGTCGACGAAGACATCTGCACACGCTGTGCACTCTGCGTCGATCGCTGCCCAACAGGAGTAATAATTCTTGGCAAGATCGCCGAGCCCGGCGCCGTAGGTGACCCCCATGCGCGCACACAGCGCCACGGGTACTCCTATGGAGTTCGGTTCTAACCCAATAAAGAGTCATTTCTAATCCCCGAAACAAGGAGAGACCACCGTGGCCGATGGCAACGGTAACAGCACAAAATTAGCGGACCGTGCCAGCGAGCTCGGCGGAAAAGTCACGGACTCACAGGCATGGAACTCAATATTCCGCCCGGGTTCAATCTTCCGCAAGGGCTACACGGATAGTCCGCGTAACCGTTCATATGTTGTCATGAACAGCCTGCTCTACCACCTTCACCCAGTGAAGGTTAAGAGGCATGCCGTAAAAGTCTCCTACACACTCTGCCTTGGCGGCCTCTCGTTCTTTACGTTCATCCTGCTAACCGTTACCGGTATTTTCTTGATGTTCTTCTACCGACCAACGGATACGCAGGCGTGGGCAAACGTTCAGCAACTCGAGACAGCGGTCTACTTTGGATCGCTGATTCGCAACATGCACCGCTGGGCTGCTCACCTCATGGTCATCAGCGTGTTCTTACATATGAGCCGCGTCTTCTATCACGGTGCGTATAAAGCGCCACGTGAGTTCAACTGGGTCATCGGTGTCATTCTTCTTGTTCTCACGCTCATGCTCTCCTTCACCGGATACCTACTTCCGTGGGACCAGTTGGCACTATGGGCCGTGACCGTTGGTACCAACATGATGGGTTACTCGCCAGTCTTCGGTACTCAAATTCGATATGCGTTACTAGGTGCAAAGGAGATCAGCGGAGACACACTTCTTCGTTGGTATGTGCTGCACGTGATTCTCTTGCCCTTCATCGCCGTGATTTTCATGGCGATTCACTTCTGGCGTGTCCGCAAGGATGGCGGCATCTCCGGTCCTCTATAGGCCGAGGAGTAGAT
>CAMDSG010000014.1 GCA_945907055.1 Bifidobacterium breve
GGGCCGAGTCCGAGCTCGAAGTATCCGTCGTATACCCCTGCTGCCGTCCAGCAGAGATCAAGGCTCGCAGCACCGACTCTGCGAAGGTCCTCAACCTCGCTCTGAACGCTTGTAAACGCCTCTAGGTAACGAGAACGCAGATCTTTGCGGCGAAAGGGGAAGCCCACTCCAATGATTGCGCGAGATATTTCACGACTACTGACAGAAATAGAGGCTCCGTTACAGGTTGCTCCCCCACCGAGTCGAGCAGAGTAGGTATTGCCGAGCATTGGGGCGTGCACAACTCCTACAACTGGGCGACCCTCTGCGACTAGGCCGATCGAGACCCCAACCGCTGGGTGGCCGTGGAGAAAGTTGGCTGTACCGTCAAGCGGGTCAACAAGCCAATGAAGATCCTGAGCGCGCTCCCCACCCTCTTCCTCGCCGTGTACCGGTATCCCTGGGGCAAGCTCCTCTAGGACCCTGCGCACCATGCGCTCGCTCTGCATATCCGTATCGGTTACCCAATCACCCGGTGACTTCTCTCGCACATTTACCGGAGATTGAAACGAAGCGAGCACGAGTTCGCCACCAGCGAGCGCAGCGGATGTTGCAGCACTAAGTAGAGCATCAAGATCAAGAATGCTCATGAAGTTGCGTTTCTCAAGCTCTCTAACAAACCTTGAGTTCCGGCAGCTAGTACCTGGCGCCGAGCCATCGGGTCAGCGGTATCTAGCGCTCTACCCTTTGCATCAAGGGTAATTGCACCTGCCTCAGCGCACATAAGAACGCCGCCGAGGTAATCCCACGGCGCGTGCCATGAGGCGACATCCAAAAAGCCATCTACTGAACCGCAGGCCACATCGCAGAGAGCAAGGGCCGCAGATCCAAGTACACGGAATTGCTTCCATGGGAGGACAAGCCCCGGAAGGCCAGAGAGGGCAATCACGGAGTCCTCGACTCGCTCTACATCGCTTGACTGAATGCGCTCGCCATTACGCGTGGCACCTTCACCCCTAACGGCACGGAAGTGAACACCTGTCTCTTGGTTCACAACTACTGCAGCGAGCAGCCCCCCGGCATCCATAGCGCAGATTGAAGTTGCCCAGTAAGGAATATCTCGTGCTGCATTGCTCGAGCCATCGACCGGGTCGATTACGACAATGATCGGCGAGGAGCGATCTCCACTCAGCCCAGACTCTTCACTCATTATTGCGACGGGGAGCTTGGAGAGAACCCCGAGCGCAGCCTCATCGGCGATGAGGTCAATCGCATACTGCCCTGGCTTTGTGGTGCGCGCTCTGCGACCTGAGCCGCGTACATTGCGCAGCGAGGAATTCACAGCAGCCCCCGCTGCGTCAAAAGCCTCTATGAGAAGTTTTGTATCCATCCTCGAGAGTCTCGCAGAGATAGAACGCTGAATCGGTACGCCCTCGAGATTCTTCGCATCTGCGAAATTGAAGAGTCCCGATTAGCGACTCCCCATCTTCTCGTATTGTCAGAAACAATGGCTGCTAAATAGCGAGAATCTCAACGACTTCGGTGTAAACCGGCATCCCGGACTCCCGAGCCCCATCACCCGCAGCGAATAAGACATTGCCCTCGGGGAAGAAGACCTGGGCATTCCCAGCGCGCATTACCGACTCCCTTAGGTTCCCGACCATTCGACCGTGGCGTGAGCGCACCTCAACTTGAGCGCCATCGGATAACCCCAGCATCTCAATATCGGTGGCCGCCAACAGCACAGAGCCTCGAATGGCGCCGGTGAGAGCGTCCTTATCCTTGAAGATCATCGAGTTGAACTGCTTACCTCGACGCGTAGAGAGTAAAAACTTTCCCTCTGGAGGCAGCACTATCGATGGAGTCACGGGAGTGAACTTCGCGCGGCCGCTCGGGGTTGGGAAGACCCCATCTGCAGCGAGCATCGGCCCGCCCCACTGCACTGAGTCGCCGAGGTTCTCGAGATTCTCAATCCCTGCATACAACGGAACAACGCGCGCTATCTCGTCCCTGACCGACTGTGCATCCGGGAAATCCATCAGGTGAGCACGCTCGGGGTCAATACGTTGAGCAAGGTCTCGAAAAATCATCCACTCTGTTCGGGCCTCTCCGATGCGTGGACCGCGCACCTCGGGTCCATAAACAATGCGTCGTTCGGTGGTGGTCTCCGTACCGCCACCTGGCTGCTCGTAGCGCGTACATGCAGGAAGGAGCAGGACCTCCTCGCCTGGCTCTACCAGCATCTGAGTAGTTATAACTATGTCCTGATGCACTCGAAGCGGAACCTGCTCAAGGGCATGGAGAGTCAATACAGGGTCAGGTAATACATCTAAGAAGTTTCCACCGCTCGAGTAGAGGACATCTAGCTGTCCTCGCTGAGCAGCGATCAGCATCTGCTCCGCGCTCAAACCGTCAGTTGGGGAGACAGCAAATCCGTAGGTCTCCGATAGCGCAGCAGCGGATGCTGGGGAGATCGCCACACCACCAGGAAACGCTGTTGCGTAGGCCCCCATCTCGGCCCCGCCCTGCACGCCGGAGTGGCCTCGAATCGGCATGAGCCCAGATCCAGGTCGCCCCACGTTTCCACGAGCTAGCGCAAGATTGACAATTGACTCAACATTCTCAACACCGTGTTTGTGTTGAGTAATCCCCATCGACCAGACCAGCACGGCACTCGCAGCATCGGAGTAATAGCTCGCGAATCGCTCCATCTCAGCACGGCTTGCCCCTGAGGCCTCCACTAGATCATCGAATGACTGATTCTCTAGTTCGGCAAGCAGCTCGGCGAAACCTTCGGTGTGTTCGCGTACAAAATCGCGATCAATTCCTCCGTTGGCAAGCAGTACCTTGAGGACTCCATTAATAAATGCACTATCTCCACCGGTATGAACCTCAAAGAAATCATCAGCGATCTTCGTACCGAATGCAGCACTCTCAAGATTGCTTGGAACCCAGTAGTGCTCTAGCCCCGGCTCGCGAAACGGATTTACAACGAGCACCTTTGCTCCGCGCCTGCGGGCTAAGTAGAGGTACTTCATGAAGACTGGCTGAGCGTTAGCGACATTCGCTCCAAAGAGCACTATGAGCTTGCTGTTGATGACATCTGTATACGAACACGTTGTAGCCCCGAGACCAATGGTGGCTTTTAGCGCAACCGTCGACGGCGCATGACAGACGCGCGCAGCATTATCAACATTGTTAGTACCCACAAACCGCATAAATTTCTGCGCTACGTAATAGACCTCGTTTGTAATTCCACGCGCTGTTAAATAGAGCGCCGATCGGGACGGAGGGGCCGATCGCATGCGGTCCGCAACTAGATCAAGCGCCTCATTCCAAGTGATGCGAGTGAATCCATCCTCCCCGCTACGCCTAAGCATCGGGTATGGGAGTCGCCCTAGGTTTCGCAACTCAGCGCCATCAAGTTTGCGCAGAGCAGGGACATCTGCGAGCAGCTTTGGATCAAGCGCCCGCATCGTGTTTAGCTGAAGAAGCTCAAGTCGTGTTGTGCAGAGGTGCACACCCTCAATCGTCCAGTCATGAAAACCCGCAACACCGAGAGCACATCCGTCGCATACACCTTTCGAGAGCAGGCGCCAAGCGTAGGGAAGATTGCGACGGTGGCTCCAGAAGATTCGCGCCATGTCACTAAAATGCTTTGGCTTCTGCCTCCCCACTCCATTAGGAGCAAAGCCAACCCAGAGGCTGCTCTTAAGGCCTTTCCCCGTGCGTATCTTGGCGGAGCCTCTCCACGCCATCTCAGAGTCCCCCAACTATGCGCTCGGCTCCGGCGTATACCGTCGCACGTTCCCCGCGGACAAACCCAATAAGGGTCTGGCCCATCTCGCGCGCCACCTCAACCGCAAGGCTCGTCGGCGCTGATATGGCGACCACGACAGGTATCCCAGCGACAGCGGCTTTCTGCATAATCTCGAAACTTACTCGCCCGCTGACGGCAAGAATTGATGCCAAGGAGATAGATGCGTCAAGAATCCGCTCGCCTATGACCTTGTCCACAGCGTTGTGTCGACCAACATCTTCTCTACTCACGAGGAGTTTGCCATCAGCACTAAACAAGGCTGCCGCGTGTAGTGCACCGGTCTCATCAAATATGGGCTGCGCGCCACGTAGAAGTGCCGGAAGAGAAAGCACGGTCGCCGCAGTAATAGTTGGACCATCAGCGAGGCGATCTGCTGAGACGACGACGTCCTCTAGCGCTGCTTTACCGCAGATTCCGCAACTAGAGGATGAGAGAAACACTCGCTCCCGCTCGGGTGGAACGAAATCTAGACGGGTACGAACAGTAACGATGTTGTACTTCTGCTCCTCGCTCCCCTCTGTGCAGTAGGCAACGCTCTCAAGGCCACCCGATGCGGCAAGCAGGCCCTCAGAGGAGAGAAACCCTACGGCTAAAGCGAAGTCGTTCCCTGGGGTACGCATCGTTATGGCTACTGCTTGCCCTACCTGACCGGGTCCATGAGCACGAATCTCTAGCGGCTCTTCGATCACTAATCGATCACGGGTCTCTCGTAACTCGCCGTTCTCAATGACAGTGACCAGGGCTGGTGCAACGATGCGCCGAGATGTCATGAGTGGGGTCCTCGGTCTCGGTACGCCTGCAGGTCCTCGGGCGTGTCGATATCGTTAAACGCGAACTTCTCAGAAGAGCGTTCCCACTCTGTTTCATTGAGTATCTCAACAACACAGGTATCCAGAAGCGACCGCATGGATCTCCCGCCGCTCTCCCACACCGCCGGAGCTAGCCCTCGAGCCTCAGCGCTATATCTCGCACAGAGAGTCTGGAGCTGCCCATCTGCAAACGGGACAACCGATTGCTCGCTCTGGTGATTCACAAGCGCTCCAATTAGGCCGTCGCCAATAGCGGGCATATCGCAGGCCATAAGAATGAGTGGAGTCCCTTCATCAAGCATTGCGCTACCTGCAATAAACGCAGCAAGCGGCCCAGCGCCAGGCTGATCCTCGAGCACACGCTCAAGGTCTGTATAACCGGGCCCAACCTCAATCACCCGAGAGCAGCAGCGCTTAAGCAATTCTGCAGTCCTCTGTGCGATTACTGCTCCATCGATCTCAATCAACGCTTTAGGGCTACCCATACGACTACTCGCGCCGCCGGTTAAGAGGAGCGCTGGAATCGACACACTCCGAGGTTAGTGGAGAAATGACTCCGGTTTAAGCCTGTGGAGCGTGCAGGAGGTAACTAGCGACTTCCCACCTGCCCATGCGGCGAGCCATTCTCACTTCGTTATGTATCTGACCAATCGAAGAGCGAGAATCATCCGCTGCCTGCAGGAGAGTCAGCGAAGTAATAGCAACCGCTACTTCTCCGGATACTGCAACCTCATCTACTCTCGCCTCTGAGACAAGATTGGTCGGGTGCAAGCCTTGCGCGTAAACAGTCTTCTTCTTTACTACAAACTCGCGCTTAGTTAGACCGTCGCGCATCGAGGGCCCGGAGAGTGCCCAAATCGTAGCGAAGTCGAGGCGATCCCAGGCGAGTTCATATGCAATCGCAAGATCCGATGGCGACGGCCCCGGCTCTAAAGCAACGATAACGATCATCGAAACAATAAGCGTTGCTATGAGCACGACGACAACCAACTCGGTCATATGGCGCCCGCTGCTGCATGGTCAATCAATTTGGCAAGATCAAGATCAAGTACTGAGATGCCGCCAGCGTCATGAGTAGTGAGCGTGACACTTACATTGCGCCAGCGGAGATCAATATCAGGGTGGTGGTCGGCAGCCTCTGCAAGAAAACCAATACGAACAATTAGAGAGATCGCATCTGCAAAAGACTCAGCAGCAATAGTTCGGCGCAGAAACAATCCGTCTCGACTCCACTCTGGGAGGAGCGCAACTCCATCTGTTATCTCGGCTTCGGTTAGTGCAATGGGTCTCGGCATATCCCCATTCTCTGCCCAACGCGCGTCGCGCGCCAACTATGGGGTAAAGGTATGGGGTGATAGGTATGGGGTAAAGGTATGCAGGGAGGCAGACTCAAACCCAGGATCAGCCGAACCAACCAACTATGTCGACAATCACATGGACACTTCCGGTGTTGTTATAGAGCGAGATCGCACCTGCAGAGCCGATTGGTACAACTACAAGATTGGGGGCTGTCTCTCCCGTGAATATATTGAGGTTTGAGGCTAAGGGCCGCAGCACCCCGGCAGGTGAAGCAGTTAGAAAAGTAGGGGCATCTGAGCCTGTGGCGGTCAGATTGAAGACAACGGCGGTCGCCCATGCTGGTACCCCGGCAACCCCTCCAATTGTGAGAGGGCGAGACTCTCCCTGGGCAATCGGTGCGTTGCTGTCACGAGTATCAAGCACGCGTACAGGGGCCTGCGCTACGAAACTGTCACCCGGATCTGCCCCGTACCAACCAACGACGTCTGCAACTACCTCGACGTTGCCGGTCAGATTGAATAGCTCAACCTTGCCATCAGCACTCAACGCAGCAATGACCAAATTTGGGCGTGTTGCCGCCTCAGGCCAGTTAAGGCTTGAGGCTTGAGGGCGCGCCTCTCCGGCTGGCCAGACAGTAAGGAACGAGGGTGCCGTTGAGTCTGTAGCCGTAACGTTGATCACTGCAGCCGTTGCTCCGCTAACAGGGACCCCACCATGCCCAGCAACCGTTAGCGAACGCGTCTCACCTGCACCGAACGGTTCATTTACTGAGCCAATTGCGTTACGTGTGTCGAGTATTCGAGCTGGAGAAAGGGCGTGGAACTCGCTTCCACCCGCGCGCTGCACCCCACCGTCGTCATACCAACCAACGACATCAACCACAAGGTCGACTGAACCTGCAGCGTTAAAGAAACTAACCGCGCCATAAATCCCAAGCGCTGTCTGAGCAAGATTGGAGCGCGTCTGGTTCGGGAGCCAGTTAAGAGTTGAGGCAGTTGGGCGAGCGAATCCGGTGGGTGAGACTGTTAGAAACGATGAGACAGTTCCACCTGTGATCGTTATGTTCGCTGCAACGGCACTTACTCCCGCAGCTGGAATACCTGCAGTACTGAGCATCCCGAGAGGCCGCGTCTCACCTTGGCGCATAGAACCGCCCGAGACGCGTGTGTCGAGAACCCTTACTGGAGAAATTGGGTGATACCCGCCGGACGGAAGCCAAGTTAAAGCAAGCGAAACTCTCCCTGAAGCTGCGCCTTTGCCTGCAACCGCTATCAAATACCGCTGCCCTGCAATCGCTGTGAAGGAGACGGCACTCGATGTACCGACAGAAATATTGTCCGAGGAGGCGACCTCCCCAAGCGCATCTACCGTGTTGCCGGTGTAGACGCCCAATACGGTGTCGATCGCTGATCCGATGGTCGCTAGACCGAGTGTTCCTGCGCTAGGAGCTGTGAAAGACCACCAAAGTGACCCTGCGCTAGTTACACCTGCGTGCAGAGGCTCGCCTACCTCGCGAGTGGCATTAACTGTCGAGGCACTGACAGGAGACGACAAGGCTGGTGATAGCGGTAGTGCGCGACCGAATGCATTCATACCAATAGCTGACCAGATATCGATTCGAGGTTTTCCATATGAGT
Organism: Bifidobacterium breve; assembly: GCA_945907055.1. GTDB lineage: Bacteria > Actinomycetota > Acidimicrobiia > IMCC26256 > IMCC26256 > IMCC26256. The sequence continues at coordinate 7,545 of CAMDSG010000014.1, forward strand.
CACCGAATGGGACAGAACCTGTTGCAGAGAGGCGCGCTGATGTCTCGCTGAGCGTGTCATTTGGATAGGCAACCCGCAATACAGCAAACGCTCCAACAACATGTGGAGTCGCCATAGACGTACCACTCGAGCTTGCGTAGCCGCCCCCAGGCACAGACGAGATGATCGACTCCCCAGGCGCAAAATATGACGTCATGGAGTTGCGGTTTGAGAACGAGGAGACAACATTCGAGTTGTTAACACTCCCTACGCCGTATACGCCGGTCATACATGCAGGGAAGGCAATGCTGCCCGAGTTGCCGTCGTTACCCGCAGCCGCAACTGTTGCGATGCCGACCGATCGAAGACGATTGACCGCCGCCATGTACCCGGAGTTCGTGGCGTCGGAGTCACACGTTGCTCGGTCCGAGTAAAGCGAGAACCCGAGGCTCAGATTTGCAGCAGCGATAGAGAAGTTTTCACGCTGCGCGTATACCCAATCGAGTCCTGCCATCTGATCAGAGGTCCAAGAAACGATCGAGCCGTTATAAGAGGAGAATATCTGCACGGCTAGCACTGTCGCAGAAGGTGCAACGCCTTTCCTAGAAGAAGACTCACCGGCTGCAATACCAGCGACATGGGTCCCGTGGGTGCATTGGTTGGCGAACGTGCACGGCGCACCTGAACCAGATCCATACATGACCGTCGAGTTATTAGGGCAGTTACCACTGCGCGAGAAACATGCCTCCCCGACGACTTTGCCCGCAAGCATTGGGTGCGCTCCATCAACACCAGTATCAAGAATTGCGACGGTGGCCGCGCGCCCAAAAGCACCTGCGTCGCGCGCTGCAACACCGCCTATAGATGGAACAGAGTTGAGGAGCTCAATTGTTGCCGGACGGTCGAGCGATACTCCGACAACACTGTTAGCAGACCGGAGTTTGTCTAGTCCTTCAACCCCGAGGGTTAATGCAAGAGCAGGAATTGACGCATATCGACGCGTCACCTCTGCACCGCTCCCCGCCAACTCGTTAAGCAATTGGGCCTGGGCGTCATGAATGGTTGGGCTATCAGCATCGGTAGCAACCCGCACAATTACTGGAACTTCGCTCTCTCGAAGCGCAATGCGCCCGAGATGATCTAATTGATTTTTAACCCGGGCCTCCGCCACGGGGCCAAGTCTCTTCTCAGCCGCATACGAGACCTCTCCCGCGAATGCGAACGCGACAAGGAGCACTAACGCCGCCGTAAAGACTCGCCGTGAGGCAAGCCCAGCAATGGGTCGAGCGATTGTCATTCTCTGATCACTCCTAGACAAATACTCCGAGGCTCCTACAGCGAGATCATCGGCATGAAACTTGAGCGCCTGAAGGCCTGATCTAAGCAGTAATGCCCAAACTCAAGCCTGGATCGGTGCCGACCCCGCAGGAACTTAAGCATTGTCATCAATTCTCCTTGAGAAGAGCCTCAGAATCGAGGCTGACCGCAACTTTTTTCCTTGTTTAAAAGCAAGTCCAATGATAAAATTCACCTCTTAGCGGCCGGGGGCACTGGAAATGAAGATACGCGCGATCCACGTTGCACTCATTGCAGTCTTATTTGGATTAGGGACTGCCGCCGCGGAATTATGGAGTAACGAGCAGGTCAAAGGGTCTGTGTACGCTTCAATTGAGACTCGACCCTCCTCTCTACAGTCTCAGACCGATGAAGCCCGAGGCCTGGTTTACGACGGCCTAGAAATTCCGGAGGCAAACGGCCCGTGCTCGAGTAAGGGTTTATTTGTCCTCACTGGTACGAACACCTGCAGCCACGGGCCGGACCCTGCCGACGCGGCGTTAGGTCTTGTGAAAGACACTCCGGTTGACACAGTCTCGTCCGAAATACTGCAGGCATACCCACCCAAACCCCTCCTGTGCGGAGGCTCCGGAGTCACAGGTAAACGCATCCAAGTGATGTATGTAAGGGCAAGCGATGTCCCTGATCGTTTTGAAACATTTCTACCGTCCTTTAAATTCTGGGCCAAACGGGTAGATGACATTGTCTCAGCGAGTGCCGCCGAGACGGGCGGTAACCGCCACATTAGATTTGTTACGACTCCTGACGCAGACTGCGATTTAAGTGTCCTCAATGTGGTGGTGCCGCCAGACGCGGATGGCGACTTGACGAGCATGAAAGAGGCGCTCGACGACTTGGGATACAACTCCGTGAATCGAAAATACATGTTGTTTGTCGACGCCACCCATTACTGCGGAATAAGCAACACCGCAGATGACTCAACTCCGGGTCTGGACAATCAGAGCAACTTTGGTCCAACATATGGGCGCGTTGACAGTGGATGTTGGAGTTCATTCGTTACTGCTCACGAGCTCATGCACACCCTTGGAGGCGTGCAGCTAGACGCTCCAAACTCAAGCGGCAATTATCACTGCACCGATGAGTCGGACCGCATGTGCTATAGCGACGCACCGGGTTTCCCTGCAATGCAACAAATTTGCGACGAATCACACGAAGGCCTTTTCGACTGTAACCACGATGATTACTTCAACACCGACCCAGCGCCGGGCAGCTACCTAAGCACTCACTGGAACTCCGCGAATAACCAATTCCTGAGCCAGAGCATTGCAGCAGCGCCGAACGATAATTTCGCATCTGCCGCCGTACTCGTCGGCGCCGGTGGAACTGAAATGGGCACCACCGTGGGGGCGACCCAGGAAAGCGGCGAGCCAAGCAGCGCTGGTTCAAGAAACTCGATCTGGTATTCGTATACGCCACCAGCGAATGGCAAATTGTCCATTGATACGTGTGGGAGCACTTTCAACGGCCTCCCGTTCAATACCCTTTATGTTGTCTACACCGGAGCCTCAGTTAATGCGCTGACTCCAAAAATCGCGAGCGGAAATTTATGTGGAGAGGATATAAAGGGCTTGAACACATCGGTCCAAGCGGGGGTCACATATCGAATCAAGGTCGACGGTTACGCCTGGGAGGTTGGCTATGTCGTATTAAATTGGAGTTTCGCCCCCGCTAACGACATGTTTGCATCCGCAGAAACGATCTCCGGCGGGGCCGGTAGTGCAGCAGGATCAACAGTCGGGGCGACTATTGAGACCGGCGAACCAGCGACAGGGGTCGGGGTACAACACTCGATCTGGTACTCATTTACTGCGCCAACAAATGGCTCCCTGTCACTCGATACTTGCGATAGTGCAGATCTCGACACGTTAATGCTCGTGTACACAGGGAACGCAGTAAATGCCCTAACTACGTTTGTCGGCAACGACAACTCGTGCGGCCTTAAGTCAAGACTCATGACTCAAGTGACGGCCGGAGTTAAGTACAGCATAAAAATTGACGCATTTTCAGGGGCGGTTGGAGCTACAACACTGACATGGTCATTTACGCCAGGCAACGATAATTTCGAGTCGTCTAATGCCCTTTCAGGTGTCACGGGAGTGTCATTTGGTTCGAATATTGGTGCTACTGAGCAGCGTGGGGAACCAGTCATTAGTTATGGCAGCGGGGCCTCTGTTTGGTACTCATATGTTCCCCAGTTGAGTGGAGAGTTGACGCTGGAGACATGCGGAAGCGGGTTTGACACTTTATTGGGGCTCTACACATCTACTGCACTACAAAGTAGCGTTCTCTCGCTCGCAACGGTCGCTACCGACGACGATTCATGCGGTAACCAAGTATCACGGACAACAACCGCCGTCTCCTCTGGCGTTCCTTACAAGATCATGATCTCAGGGTTTGGCGGGGCGACCGGCTCCATCAAACTCGCATGGTCTTTGATACCAACCGCAGCGGTCGGTAATGCAACTGTGGTTGAAGGAGACGGGGGAAGCGTTTTCATGATCTTCCCTGTACGTTTGTCAGGACCCTCGCCCTCACCAGTAATACTTTCTTACTCAACATCAAACGGGTCGGCGCAGATAGCAGTGAAACCAGATTACGTGGCGGCAGTCTCTAAGAAATTGACAATACCGTCTAACAAGACTGGAGGGGTCATCAAAATTGTTATCAACGGGGACGGGCAGACTGAACTCGATGAGGCATTCACTGTCAATATCACGTCACCAATTGGCGCTTTCATCTCTAATGGCACCGGTACGGGCACGATCCTCAATGATGACGCATCAACGACACCGGTCGTCCGAATAGGAGATGTTGCCGTAGTTGAAGGCAACGCAGGGAGTTCCACTGCCGTATTCGATGTGACATTAGAGCAGGCCTCGAACGGAGTCGTCTCCGTGGCGTGGGCCACCGCTTCTGATACCGCAACCGCCGCGAGCGATTTCACGCCGGCATCTGGAGTGTTGTCATTCCCTGCCGGGGTGACCTCCAAGACAGTAAGCATCAACGTTATAAGCGACAACATAACTGAATTCGACGAAGAATTTTTTGTGAATCTCCCTGCATCTAGTGGCGCTCTTATCGGAGATGGCAGCGGAGTCGGGACAATAATTGGCGACGACGCGTCTCCTGTGACTGCTATTAGCATTGGCGATGTCACACTTTCTGAAGGCGACTCCGCTAATCACGTAGCGACCTTTACCGTTACTTTGGCGACACCATCCCTTACTCAGGTGAGCGTTGTGTACAAGACATCTGCGTATAACGCAGCGGCTCTCAAGGACTACTTAACAACAAACGGAACTCTAAAAATTCCAGCCGGGTCGGTGACCGGGTCGATTTCCGTACCCATAATTGCAGATGGACTCGATGAAGGCGATGAGATGTTTCAAGTGACACTCACGACGCCAAGGGGCGGCGCAACGCTCGGGCGATACATTGGAACTGGGAAAATTATCGACGATGACTCGCCCTCCGCCGTGATGAGCATCGGAGAAGGAAGCGTGATTGAAGGGCAAGACGGCTCCTATGCCGTAACTGTGTCGATCACACTCTCACAGCCGCAAGTTGTCGCATTCTCGGTTGTAGTCAACACATCGAACGGATCTGCCAGCAGCCTTGACTTCACCGCAGTAGTCAACAAATTAGTCATTATCAAACAAGGCGCCACCAATTCGACCTTCACGATCGATATCGCAGGGGAGAAAATCGTCGAGGGCTCTGAGTCCTTTACTCTGGCAATCTCGAATCCCTCAAATGGTGCAACTCTCGGACGTTCAACCGGGACGTACTCCATCTCCAACGACGACTCCTAGCAAGGCAAACTCTGTTGCGAAGGCACAGGTTCGGGGAGCCGCGTGTAACCATTTTGGATTAATGGTTTGACAACTCTGAACACCCTTGTGGTACGGTGATCGAATCATCAAGACGATCTGAGGGACTTGGCCCGTTGAAGATCACCAACCGATTTCAAGTCGGTGGTAACGCCAAGATCGATGAGGAGCAACAACATGAGTAAAGAAACCGTCTACGCACCCGGGCATTCCGTGCATTTCATACAAGCACGAAAGGCCCTAGAGGAATCTGGGCAATGGCAGTTAGTAAGCGTTATTGAGATAGGAGAAGGTGTTGTCACGCTTCAATTGAGTGGCGACATTGCCATCTGCAAATGCAGTGACACCACCCGGCTGCGAGAGCTGTTCGATACAGGACGAGTACCGGTGAACCAGAATGGGCGTGTCGCTATTTTGGCACCACACAACGTATTGATCATCCCCTGTGCAGACGAGGACAGGATCTTCCCGCGACAAGCACCAATTAATGCGCTGGTCAATTACGTAGAAGATGGTGCCGCGTTGTGGTCACCAACCACAGATGGTGCATGGCACCTCTTCTCAGTTGCAGTTGATCTGCAACCGCTGTTGAAGAGTTAAGCACCTAGGTCTCGGGTGCAGTGTGGCGGCGGGTTGTGGCCCAGTAAGTAGGGGATTTCTAATCGAGAATCGCCGACGTTCTCACTGCCTGTTCGCTGCACCCGAGTTAGATGCTCAGCCGCCTCGGGGAACGCCTCACACGCTATGCCCTACTTTGGTCCATTCAGTGCAGGGATTAGGTACATACCTGCGAGTGGGGCCGGAAGGGATCGAACCTTCGACCGAGGGATTATGAGTCCCCTGCTCTAACCACTGAGCTACGGCCCCGCACTCTGCATCGTAGAGCAGAGGAGCACAGAATAACGGGTGCGAGGCGCGAGAACGCCCGACCCTTATGGGTCGGGCGCACAAAGCTCCGGGGGAGAGACTCGAACTCTCAACCTAGCGGTTAACAGCCGCTCGCTCTGCCAATTGAGCTACCCCGGAATCCATACCCAATGGGCATGAGGGCGCCACATTACCAGCCTCGTACCTGCCCGATGCCACCCGACGCATCGCAGAAGTAAAGGACCAATTTCTCGCCAAGCCTTGGGCCCGCCTATGGACTAATACTCGTCCCCTCACTCTCCCCTGCTCTCCTCCTGCTCACCCTCGGAGAGGTCATGCTCGCGTGTTGCTGGCTCCAAATCTCGGCTTGAGGTGCGCAGCGAGGTTTTTTCTAGTAGCAAAGGGGCATGAAATTTCGCTACAGCCTCATCATTGGATTCGCCGCCGGCTACTACGCGGGCTCACGAGCAGGTACAACTGGTTACAACCAACTCCGTAACGGCCTTGAGTACCTTCGTGACAGCCGCATTTTTGATCGGCTTCAGGCCGTTGTCGAGTTGGGCGTTGAGCGCATGCGCCAGGACGACGGACCTCACCTGCGTGTCATAGTTCTAGACGAAGACGTAGCAGCACCGATTAAGTAACACAAAATAATCGTGTTACACCCGAGCAATAAATCTAGAGCTCAGGTAAATACTCCCGGAGGCGAGCGCTCCTACGTGTTGGGTGACGAAGCTTGGCAAGTGTCTTGGACTCAATCTGACGGATTCGCTCTCGAGTAACACCGAATGCTCGCCCAACCTCATCGAGTGTGCGCATCTCACCATCAACGAGGCCGAAGCGCATACTGACTACCTCACGTTCGCGTTCCCCTAATTCTTCGAGAGCGTCGCGAATATCTTGCTGCAGTTGAGCGAGGTCGGCGGCTATGGCAGGGGCGATCGCATTTGGGTCAGCCACGTAATCGCCTACTGAAGATCCACCATCATCGCCGACTGGGGCCTCTAGCGAGATGGGCTCTTGCCCAAGCCCCATAATCTCGATTACACGATCAGGGGTTAACTCAACATCTTTAGCGATCTCATCAATCGTGGCTTCGCGATTGAGTTCAGAGAGCAATCGTCTCTGAGACTGTGAGACCTTCTGCATTGTCTCAACCATGTGGACAGGGATTCGAATAGTTCTTCCTTGATCCGCGATAGATCTAGTAATTGCCTGGCGGATCCACCAAGTTGCATAGGTTGAGAACTTAAAACCCTTCGAGTAATCGAACTTGCCAACAGCACGCATTAAGCCAATGTTGCCTTCTTGGACAAGGTCAAGAAGGACCATTCCTCTACCTACGTAGCGTTTAGCGATTGAGACCACTAAACGCAGATTGGCCTCAATGAGCTGAGCCCTAGCAAGATCGCCATCAGCTACAACCGCGGAGAGACTCTCCTCCTCCTCATTCTCGAGGACCCCTGCGATGCCTGACTCCTCAACGAATGAAAGGCGCTCACGCGCTTGCTCGCCTGCCTCAAGGCGTTGAGCGAGAGTTACTTCCTGCGCTCCAGTCAGAAGCGGAACGCGCCCAATCTCTCGGAGATATATGCGAACTGGGTCGAATGAAGCGAGCTCCGACCTGCCTGAATCGCGCTTCTCGCGGCTCGCTCGTCGGGCAGCAATCTCGGTTGTTGGGGCAGCAGACTCTGGCTTGATTTCGTTTCTCAGCAGAGCATCCTCTGCCTTTAACTCATCTGAGATCTCCTCAACGACAGTGACATTTCGCGCCTCAAACTCACGATGGATTGAGGCAAGCAAATCTGTTGAAGGCTCGAGATTCGGGAGCGCCGCAAATATCTCGCCGGTGGTAACAAAGTCCCGCTCCCCCACCCGGAATATTAGTGCCTCGACGGCAGGCGTCATCTCTGTGGAGGAATCGTTGGTAGCGATGTCGTTTACCTCATCGCCCCTACCTTCATCGTTCTTAGGAGCAAGTGATTTGGTTCGTCCCTTAGACGCGCTCGTCTTTGCCCTATCAGGGATGGCTGTAGCCGTCTTGTTTTTGCGACTTGTCATGCTTCAGGTACTCCCACTGCATCGGACTCCATTGGCGAAGCATCCTCAGATTCGTGTGAGATTTGTGGAGTCTCAGCAGCATCTGAGGAGTGCGACGCATACGCATCGGACAGCATGGCCACCAACTGAAGTGCTGCTTTCTCCCCCATATGCCAATCCGAGTTTCTAGCCGTCGCAATCTTGTCCAATACCGGCTTCACCACCATTGCCCGGTCATCCCCTGCCCTCACTAGATCCCTAAGCCACCTCTCCCCAGCGGGCTCTACGAGGCTCACCACTAAACGCGCGTGCAGTGTCTCGGTCTCTCCGTCGCCGACTGGCTCCTCGACCCCAAGCTGCTCTAGCAATGCAAGAACAGGCCCGGTCGCAGCAGCAGTCGCCTCATGGAAGGAGTCTGTCGAGGCAAGCAGTTCGAATACCTCAATGGCTAGAGGGTCTGAGAAGAGAGCGGTATCGATCCAGTTAACGACCATCGTTGGGTCATGGATTGCCCATCGCAGGGCCTCGAGTTCGCGACGATCAATTCGCTCCGTTGGGTTCGGCCGCGCGACCGGCTCCAACGCATCACGCGTCTCAGCGTCACGCGAAGTTGCAGCGGTGCGGGTGGCAGGTTTGGCGATTGCTTGCTTAAACCATGCGTGGTCAAAGCCAGTTACACCCGCAACCTTCTGGATATATCCCTCTCTCACCAACTCATTAGAGTGCTCCCGCAGGATATTTACCGCCGCCTCAGCGCATCGAGCACGCCCCTCTGGAGTCTCAAGATCGGATGCTGCGAAGACTCGATCAAGTTTGAAATCCATGAACGAACGAGCATCGGATACGGAACGCAGTAGAGCGTCTGGATCTGATTTCCAGAGGTCGGCTGGGTCTCCACTCGTTGGGAGAGCAGCGACACGAACATTTATATCGAAGCGCTGCTCCCACGTGTACCACTTCTCAGCTGCGCTCTGCCCCGCACTGTCAGCGTCATACGCGAGCACAATGTTGCGGGTGAAGTTCTTAAGTATCTGAACATGATCTTCAGTCAGTGCGGTACCGCATGTAGCAACAGCATTAGGGACCCCAGCGAGAGCGAAAGCCATTACGTCGGTGTAGCCCTCGCAGATCACCACTGCGTCGCGTGCTGCCACCTCCGCCTTCGCCCAGTTAAGGCCATAAAGCACGCGGCTCTTGCTGTAGAGAGGGGTCTCAGGGGAGTTTTTATACTTTGGACCGTCACCGGTAAGGGTGCGGCCTCCAAATCCAACGGCGTCACCTTGACGATCAAAGATCGGGAACATAAGCCTGCCGCGGAACTGGTCCTGCAGTTTGTTGGATCGGTTTATGAAAGAGAGCCCCACTGAGGCTAGATCCTCGCGTGAGAATTTTTTATCCTGTAGTGATCGCGAGAGAGCGTCGTAACCATCGGGGGCCCACCCGAGCTGAAATCTTCGAGCAGCCTCTCCATCGAAGCCTCGTGACCTCAAGTACGCGCGCGCTCCCCCTGCGTCGGCCGAGGTGAGTAGGCGTTCGTGATAAAACTCAACAGCAGCACCACACGCCTCTATAAGGCGGCTCCGCTTCTGCCTATCCTGACTCGCCTTAGCGTCGTCATATCTAAGAGTGATACCAGCGCGAGTAGCGAGGCGCTCAACTGCATCTATGAAGTCAATGTGGTCAAGCTCACGCAAGAAAGTAATTGCATCGCCACTTACCTGACAACCAAAGCAGTGGTAAACCCCGAGCTCAGGGTTGACCGAGAATGATGAGCTCTTCTCATTATGGAATGGGCATAGACCCGTGTAGCGCCGCCCTGCGCGTTTGAGTGCAATGCGTTCACTGATGAGGGCGACGATATCTGTCGCCTCTCGCACGCGCACAATGTCCTCAGCAACAATTCCCATTGCTCTAGAGGTTACGCCGCGAGGGTCGGCAGTGCCCCGGCACCCCTAGGCGAGGTGAGTGGAGAACTGAACGCAGAGAGACTGACCCCAGAGCCCCGCTTGAATTGGGTCTCTATTTTCATCTGCCTAGGTCGACACCGGCAGGTGTAGATGCAAGGTCCCAGCCGAGGTGAGATCGAGCCTGAGCGAAAGCAAAGCGGTCGGTCATTCCAGCCACGTAGGTAACCGCCTCACGCAGCGCATAATCACTCCCTGCGGATACCCCGTCATGCCCTGCGTGGCCAAGTTCGTCGAAAGGCAGCCGATTAGGGCGATCGGCGTAAAACTCAACTAGAGCCCTCAGGAGGCGAGATACGGACTCCCCCTGGGCTACTGAGGCCGGGCGCATATATATGTTTTGATAGTTAAACGCCCGGAACGCAGATAGCGCCTCGGCGATGGGCTGGGCCATTCCGATCTGGCCTGTTGAGCGAATAGCTGAGGTGACAGCGTTAATAAATGTGTGGAGCTGACTCGAGCGAGTATCCCCGCATTTGGAGCGCACTAACTCGGGGAGCATCGAGGGTGAGACGATTCCCGCCTCTACAGCATCCTCGAAGTCGTGGCATACATATGCGATTCGATCTGCCCAAGAGACAACCTCCCCTTCAGGGGTCATCGGAGCGGGGCGGGACCATGAATGGTTACGGACTCCATCAAGCGTCTCGATACAGAGATTGAGAGGAGCGAGCACAACATCGGCGCCCCAGACAGCATGGTCGTAGCCGCCCTCAAGGTATGGAGCGAACGCATCCTCACTGGCATGCCCAAATGGACCGTGACCGCAGTCGTGCCCGAGCGCAATCGCCTCAGTGAGCGCGACATTCAAACGACATGCGCGAGAAATACTCGTGGCGACCTGGGCTACCTCGAGAGCGTGGGTGAGGCGAGTGCGCTGATGGTCCTCTGGAAAAATAAATACCTGGGTCTTACCTGAGAGACGACGAAATGCCGTTGCCTCGTGGAGAATACGATCCCGATCCCGCTCAAAGCATGTGCGATCTGAGTCTGGCTCCTCCTCGATGGAGCGATTCCCTGCACCACGAGAGAGCGTTGCGCCATCGGCGAGCCATGCCTGCTCAGCATCCTCGCGTGCCTCTCGACCCACTATCTCGACTGCGCTAATGCTTGCACGCGAGTCTGAGTGGGCGCGAACTACTGAGCCACCAGCGGTATTGCCCTCCATGGTTGCAGCCCAAGCAATGGCGCGCTCACTAAGAACTGGGTTGATGGCCTCATCGCTATTACTCACAGGAACAAATGGTAGCGACGGGGTGGGACATCAGGCAGTGGTGCCCGGACCGCCCGCTCCAAGTGCGGCGTGCGCAGCAGCGAGGCGAGCAAGAGGTACCCGATATGGAGATGCAGAGACGTAGTCGAGCCCAATCTCGTGGCAGAAGTGAACTGAGGTTGGGTCTCCACCGTGCTCACCGCAGATACCGAGTTTGATATCGGGGCGAACCGCTCTCCCCTTCTCCTTGGCCCAGCGAAGTAACTCGCCGACTCCAGAGCGGTCTAACTGCTCGAAGGGGCTGACGTTTAGGATCTTCTGCTCAAGGTAGATCGGCATCATGCGGCCCTCAACATCATCACGGCTGAAACCGAATGTCATCTGCGTTAGGTCGTTTGTACCAAATGAGAAGAACTCTGCAGTCTCAGCGATCTCGCCAGCAGTAATTGCCGCACGAGGCGTCTCAACCATCGTGCCAACGAGATACTCAACGCGCTCGCCCTGCTCAGCAAATACTGCCTCAGCCTCTGCGCGAATCCAACCGTCGATGAGCTCCATCTCTGTACGAATAACAGTGAGCGGGACCATGATCTCTACCTGTGGATCGCCCCCCGCGCGCTTGCGTGTTACCGCAGCCTCAATGAGTGCGCGTACCTGAAGTCTGTATAGAGCTGGCTTCAAAATTCCGAGGCGACACCCACGAATCCCGAGCATCGGGTTGGACTCTTCCCATCGCTTAACCGCTGCCCAGAGGTGCTCGGCCTCGGGGTCTGCCGAGCCCCGGATAAACGCGGCGGTGCGGCGAGCCTGAAGCTCGTCGTGGTTCGGTAGGAACTCATGTAGCGGCGGGTCAAGAAGGCGCACCGTTACGGGGAGCCCATCCATCGTCTTGAGGATGCCCTCGAAGTCGATGCGCTGCTGCACAAGGAGGGCAGCGAGAGCAGCCTCCTCAGCCTCGGGAGTATCCGCAAGAATCATCGCCTGAACGATGGGAAGGCGGTCACCTAGGAACATGTGCTCCGTGCGGCAGAGGCCAACCCCTTCGGCGCCGAACTCGAGAGCCTTCTCGCAGTCCTCTGGGAGGTCTGCGTTGGTACGCACTTTCAGAGTGCGGAATTCATCGGCCCAGCCAAGAACAATCCCGAAATACTCTCCTGGCTCTGGCTCAACAACAGCAACCTCGCCGACGACGACCTCACCTGTGCTGCCGTTGATGGAGATGACCTCACCCTCTAGAACTCTTGTGGTGAGCGTGGTCCCGTCTGCCTGAAGACGCTCGACGCTGAAGCACCTGCGCCCGAGGTCGATGTTGAGTTCATCTGCACCACAGATTGCTGGCTTACCCATTCCGCGTGCGACTACCGCGGCGTGGCTAACTAGCCCACCCCGCGAGGTAAGTATCCCCTCTGCTGCGATCATTCCGTGAAGGTCATCTGGGGAGGTCTCAGGGCGCACAAGGATGACGCGCTCGCCGGCCTCGAACGCAGCCTCTGCCTCGTCAGCAGTGAAGTAGACCTTGCCGACCGCTGCACCCGGAGATGCGTTTAAGCCTTTGGCGATGGCGTCGTAATCGGCGGTTGGGTCGAACTGTGGGTGGAGGAGTTGATCGAGCTGAGTGGGCTGCACGCGTAGTACTGCTTCACTCTTATCAATCATGCCCTCAGACTGCATCTCAACGGCCATGCGAAGTGCTGCTGCTGCGGTGCGCTTACCGACGCGTGTCTGGAGAATAAATAGACGACCCTGCTCAATCGTGAACTCAATGTCGCACATGTCGCGGTAGTGCTTCTCAAGTTGAGACATCACGCTGATTAACTCGACGTGGCACTCGGGGAACTCGTTACCCATCGCTGATAGGGGTTC
>CAMDSG010000015.1 GCA_945907055.1 Bifidobacterium breve
GTGTCACCGACGACACGCCGGGGGCACGCTCACGCGCCGCGGAGATCTTCTCTGTCTACGGATTTCTTCCTTCTTACCGCGCGATGCTTGATCGTGAGGGAGCCGAGGGGCCAGCAGATGTTGCGATTGTTGGTAATGAAGCAGAGGTAGCAGCCCAGGTTGGGCGCCTAGCCGATGCAGGGGTCACTGATTTTGCAGCCGCTGAGTTCGGTGGCACTGCAGATGAGGTGCGCCGCACTCGCGACACGCTTCGCAGCCTTCTGTAGCTCCGGCTGCAGTTATGAACCTGCGAGTCGCTCCACGACTGGTGCAAGCAACTCAAAGTTGTCATTCCCGAATACAACATTCGAGACGCCCCATACTTCTCGTCGCTCAATAAGGGTCTCGCAGATCTCATCAATGGTTCCCGCAAGAACTACGCCGGCCCCGAGTGCCTCCTCGGCATCGATGCCGAACATCGGAGCCATCGCCTCTGCGTAGGCCTGGCGATCGTCAGTAACAGCAGCTACGAAGTATCGAATCTGCAGTTCTAACGAATCGAACCTCTCCCCTGCTCCTTCTTTGATCCACTCAATCTTCTGAGCAGTCATCGAAGCGATCGAATCCTGCGCTGCATCTTGAGTAATCGCACCTGCTCGCAGATTGGGATTGATCCCGATGATCTCTGCATAACGCCCAGCAAGGCGCAGCACTCTGGGCCCTCCACCTCCAATGAGTATGGGTGGACCAGGCCGCTGAACTGGGGGTGGCGTCGCAGTGTGATTGGTAACGGTGTAGTGGTCGCCAGAGAACGAGAACTCCTCGCCACTCCAGCATCCTTTGATCACCTGAAGGGCCTCCTCAAGACGCTCGATGCGGAGCCCAGGACGGTCATAGGGAATTCCAAGTTGCTCATAATCAACCTGCATCCAACCAGCACCGATTCCCAGATCAACACGGCCATCTGAGAGAACATCGAGAGTAGCAATTTCTTTTGCAAGAATTGCCGGGTGCTTGTAGTCATTTGCAAAGACAAGCGCACTGACACGAAGGTCGGTAGTGACGGCTGCAGCCATGCTGAGCACAACCATCGGCGCAAGATCAGTATCTACAAAGTGGTCCGGAGCGTAAAGAGTCGTGTACCCAAGTGACTCTATTTTAAGGGCTAATTCCTTAAACTCTCTAGACGAGAGATTGCCGCCCATTTGGACGCCAAACTTAAAGGGATGCTTCATTACCTGCTCCTTGTTGAAATATTTCTTGAGATGTTCGCGCTACTACTCATCGGCCGGTTGATCCCCAACCCTCGAGACTTCGTTCACTCTCGTCAAGGTTTGAGACCTCGTTCCATTCGATCTGCTCAAAGCGTTGAATCACTAACTGAGCGATCCTGTCCCCGACCTCAATCACGTACTCAACATCGGGGTCCGTATTTACAAGCAACACCTTTATCTCATCTCTGTAACCAGAATCAATCAAACCGGGCGTATTTAGACAAGTCACTCCATGGCGCAGTGCAAGGCCTGACCGAGGCTGAATAAAGCCTGCGAAGCCATCAGGTATACCAATCGCTATCCCGGTGCCAATAAGCGCACGACCACCGCCAGCAGCAAGCGAGACTCTCTCGCGGGAGCAGAGGTCATACCCGGCATCTCCACTGTGCTGAGCGGCAGGCAGCGAGGACTCGAGACTGAGGCGTTGAATATTGATCTGCACATCTGGAACATTATTCTAAAATTTCGCGTAATCCGGGAGGCCATCCACCTATCCCCTAGGTACCACCAATCCCCGGAGGACTGCCCATGCCCTAAGTACTGCCTATTCCCTAAATACTGAGGAGGTCACTGCTGCCGCTCGATTGAGGCATCTGCTCAACTAAACCGATAATCTCTATTAACTTAGTGACAACTCAATTTATTTAAGTGCGAACCTCCGCGATAGCAAGCCAAGTATTTTAAATTTCCTTGGGAGCCCAGATTGAAGATCTCAGCTAAATCTGATTATGCAGTCAGGGCATCGTGTGAGCTCGCTGGTGCCGAACCTGGGAAACCCATCAAAGCAGAGACTCTCGCCGAGCTCCAAGGCATCCCCTCCAATTTCCTCGAGAATATTCTGAGCGCTCTTAGGAACAGCGGAATCGTTCGCTCTCAGCGCGGAGCCGTCGGTGGTTATTTTCTTGCTCGCCCGGCAGAGACAATCTCCCTCGCCGACATTATTCGTGCAGTCGATGGGCCCCTTGCAGCCGTACGCGGAGAGGCGCCTGAGGATCAAAATTACTCTGGAGCTGCTAGCAAGGTCGCAGATATTTGGGTCGCAGTCCGGGCATCTCTGCGAGTTGTATTGGAAGAGACCACGCTTGCCGATCTAGTTGCTCAGAAATTACCTAAGCATGTGCAGGCACTAATTGACTCCCCCGATGCTTGGAGCCGGAGATGAATGATCACGAACTAGCTGTAAAGATTGCCGACGAAGCGGGAGCACTTCTACTTAAGACGCGCGCCATGTTCGCTGGCGATGCCGGCGATAAGGCGCTTGGAGACAAGGGAGACCGAGACGCCAACATCTATATTCTCGAGGCCCTGCGTTCTCATCGCCCGGAAGATGCTGTGCTCTCTGAAGAGTCTGAGGATGACCATGCACGCCTAAGTGCAAAGCGCGTCTGGATCGTCGACCCACTCGACGGAACTCGGGAGTACCGAGAGGGGCGAGACGATTGGGCCGTCCACATCGCACTGAGTATCGACGGAGAGCCAAGTCTCGGCGCAGTTGCCCTTCCATCCCTTGGGGTTGTTATGTCCACGCTCGAGCCCCCTGTTCTCCCCGCTCTGACCTCGAATCAGATTCGCATGGTTGTGAGCCGAACACGCCCATCCGCCATGACTCTCCATATCTGCGAAGTTATGGGGGGAGAACTCTTGGAGATGGGGTCTGCTGGGGCTAAGGCGATGGCTGTAGTGAGAGGCGAGGCAGAGATGTACGCACACTCAGGGGGTCAATATCAATGGGATAACTGCGCGCCAGTCGCCGTAGCCGCTGCCGCAGGACTCCACGTATCGCGCCTCGATGGCTCCCCTCTCATTTACAACGGCCCTGATACCAGCCTCCCCGACCTGCTTATCTGCAGGCATGAATTCGCTAAAGAAGCGATATCTATAGCGAGAGGCGAAATCTGATCCCTCCGCCAAATCAAGGAACGTGAATTGGGCTTCCCACCTAGCTACTAAACGTGGCCAGAATTGGACCGAAATGGCAGTTCGGGCCGGTACACTCCATCCTCCGGGGGCAGCCATTAATGACTAATAATCTCAGTAGCCACAACCGTGTGGCTCTACCGATCAAAATCTGAAATGCGAAAGGGTTAAATAGTGAAGGCTGTTCAGGTTCCGCATCTCGATGCACTCGAAGCCGAATCAATTCACATCTTTCGCGAGGTCGCTGCAGAGTTTGAGCGGCCGGTGATGCTCTTCTCCGGGGGCAAGGACTCAATCGTCATGCTCAGGCTTGCCGAGAAAGCCTTCTACCCTGCGCGAATTCCATTCCCAGTAATGCATGTCGACACAGGCCACAACTTCGATGAGGTAATTGATTACAGAGACCGCAGGGTCGCTGAACTTGGGGTCAATTTAGTAATCGCATCGGTTCAAGCAGCGATTGACTCCGGGCGTGTCGTTGAAGAGACTGGCCCACGATCAAGCCGAAACAAGCTCCAGACAGTCGCACTCCTCGATGGAATCTCCGACGGAAAATACGATGCCGCATTTGGCGGAGGGCGCAGGGACGAAGAGAAGGCGCGCGCTAAGGAACGGATCTACTCTTTCCGCGATGAATTTGGTCAGTGGGACCCAAAAAACCAGCGACCTGAACTCTGGAATCTCTACAACGGTAGGCATAAACGCGGTGAACACATTCGAGTATTCCCCATCTCAAACTGGACAGAACTCGATATCTGGCAGTACATCGAACGCGAGGAGATCGAGATTCCTTCGATCTACTACGCACACCGTAGGCCTGTAATTAAGCGTGATGGGATGCTCCTAGCAATCACCCCATTCCTCACACTTCTTCCAGATGAGGTCCCCGAAGAGATGCTTGTTCGTTTCCGAACTGTCGGCGACGCAACCTGCACCGGTGCCGTAGAGTCACCCGCCTCAAATCCCGCCGAGGTGATAATCGAGGTTGCTGCGGCCCGCATTACAGAGCGTGGAGCAACTCGCGCTGATGATCGAATCAGTGAAGCCGGCATGGAGGATCGAAAGAGGGAGGGCTACTTCTAATGGAGATGCTTCGCTTCGCTACAGCAGGGTCTGTCGATGACGGAAAGTCAACGCTCATTGGGCGACTCCTCCTCGATAGTAAGCAGATATTCGAGGACCAACTCGAGGCGGTCGAGAAGACCAGCAGAGAGAAAGGCTTCGACTACACGAACCTTGCATTACTCACAGATGGGCTTCGCTCAGAGCGAGAGCAAGGAATCACAATCGACGTTGCTTATAGGTATTTTGCAACCCCGAAGCGTAAATTCATTATCGCCGATACTCCTGGACACGTTCAGTACACCCGAAACATGGTTACAGGAGCCTCGACAGCTGATCTTGCATTAGTCCTGATTGATGCCCGTAAAGGGATTCTTGAGCAGTCACGTCGCCATGCGGTTATTGCGTCACTACTGCGCGTATCTCACCTCGTTCTCTGCGTTAACAAGATGGACCTTGTTGATTGGGAAGAAGACGTCTTCAACTCCATCTGCGAAGAGTTCAGCGAGTTTGCGGCAAAATTGGATATACCTGACCTCACATTCATACCCATCTCAGCACTGAATGGCGACAACGTAACGACCCACTCCGATCACATGCCTTGGTATGGCGGACCAACTCTGCTTTACCACCTGGAGCATCTCTACATTGCTTCTGACCGAAACCTCATCGATCCCCGATTCCCGGTTCAGTATGTAATTCGGCCGATGTCCAACGAGCACCATGACTACCGCGGCTACGCAGGGCAAGTCTCAGGGGGAACATTTAGGCCTGGAGACGAAGTCATGGTGCTGCCCTCTGGGATGACGACCACCATCGCTGGTATTGATTCATTCGATGGGCCAGTCTCCGAGGCTGTTCCGCCGATGTCTGTAACGATTCGGCTCACCGACAATCTCGATGTGAGCCGTGGGGACATGATCTGTCGCCCAAGAAACGCCTCGGTCGCTACTCAAGACGTAGATGCGATGATCTGCTGGTTTACTGAGCGCCCGCTATCAGAACGTACAACCTACGGCATCAAGCACACTACGAATAACGCTCGCTGCCAGGTGAGACACCTTGCTTACAGGCTCGATATCAATACGCTATCTAGGGACGAATCGGCGACAGAACTAAACATGAACGAGATTGGTCGTGTTCAACTACGCGTCACTGCTCCTCTATTTGTCGATGAGTATCGACGAAACCGAATGACTGGCTCGTTCATCCTCATCGACGAAGGCACCAACGAGACTGTCGGAGCGGGAATGATTATCGGGACTGACGCGTAACAGTATTCTTCTAGAACCTGTTCTAACGGCAGCGCTCCGTGTTTCACGCCTCGGGCGAATCACTCCCGAAATTTAAGATCGAATCGGCAACGAGAAACACGACTGCGCTCCAGCCGAGCAGGTGCACTCGCGTAAATCCGAGCGGCCACTCGAATGTCGGCGGTACCCCAACTCGCATCTGACGCCATGCAATATAGATACCTGCAGCTGCAAGGCAGACCGATGGCGCTAGCGCCACAAACGCCCGAAGCGGCGGCCACAAGCACGCGAGGAGCACGAAGAGCGCCGCAGCGCTACCCACCAGAGGGCCTGCTACCAAACTCCCGATAAGAAGAACGCTCGCAACAGAGAATGAAGCCCTAAGCGCCGTCGGGCGTCGTCTCGCGCTCCATGGCGCTACGAGCACAGCCACGCGATCATCCACCGAGTCTTCCGATGACAATTGGCGCTTTCGAGGGTTCCAAATTGCCAAGATGAGACACGCGAGCACAGCCAGCACTGAGATAGCCAGCGCCTTGTTAACCACACCCTGAGGCTGCCACTTCATCGTGACTACGAATGATTTAGCGGATGGCGTTACCCGCCACCCGTTTGCATAGCCATCAACAATTTTGGATACTCCGAGGCTCTCTCCGCCTATCGACGCTCTCCACCCAGCGCTCTGACTCTGCCCAAGTACGATCCAGAGCGGCTCACTAGGGGTTGCATTCGTAATCCTCACCCTCTCCCAGTAACGCCCTCTAGATATCACCTGTGTCTCCGCAACTCGCCCAACCGTCGGCCCATCTAGGCGATCACCGGCGGTTCGAGCTTGAGCCCCTGGTGAAGGGGTTGCCGCTAAGGCACCTGATCCTGAGACAAGTGAACGCAGATCTAAACGGTCGAGATCAAGAGCGGTCGTAGTGCCATTTACCGCCAACACCGTATGCCTCCCTGCCCTAAGGGAAATCTCATCGCATCCGATGATTCTTAATCCTCCACGTGAGAGAGCATCTGAACGCTCCCCTAAAATTGAGATCCTTACTGGCTCTCCATCTATTGACAGCAGGTCGTCCCTGCATGGCGTACTGAACAGCTTGTTCTCGTTGTTTGATGCCAAAGAAGGTTGAAGAAGAGTCGCGGCACCGAGTTCGGCAATACCAACCGGCATTACCGACTCGCCTCCGCCATAGAAATCTTTTGTTTTTGTCTCTCTCACTTCGTCGATAGTCAAACGCAGAGTGCGGCCACTCATAGTCGACGGAAGATTTAGGCGCACAAGAGAGGTTGCGTTCTCTGCCGTCTGGTCTTTAATGTCGGGGAGGCTCAGCGGAACCGGATTGCCATCCACGCTGACCGTCACCCTCGTCGGCACTGAGTGGCGTCCATCGGCGACAACCTGCACATCCAAGCTTGAGATTCTGAGTGGCTTCTGCGAGCGGAACTCGATCCACTGCCCAGTGACACCAACAAAAGGGGTATTCCAAGCAGTCAAGGGGTCACCGTCTATCGCTGACGAAGCACGGAACCGGGCATCCCCGGCTAGGTGCTCGCTCTCGGTTGCAGTGACCGTGGATGCCCCTAGTAGCGAATCGATAACAGGGGTAGGGGAAGCAGGATTAATTCGAGCAACTCCCCCAACCGTAAATGTTCGCGGAGTGGGCAGAACGAAGGACCTTGATAACGCTGACTCGACATTCCCAGCGCGAGGCGGAACAGGGGTATTGCGCTCGCGTGTGAGGAGTATCACAAGGTCTTGTTGCGCTGATGCCGCTCCGGCGCGCTCAAGGAGATCAGTAGGAACACGCGTAACCTCAACAACTCGCAAGGGCGCTGCGACCGGGTCCCCTGAACCAATGGTGACCTCAGAGAGTCCTACGCCACTTAAACCCTCATACGAGAAACGCCTCCCCGTGCTATCACCATCAACAATAATTTCAATTGTTTTAAATTTCCTCGATGAAAAATCGATGCGCTGCCCAACAGAGGTTCGAGAAGAATCGTCGAGTTCACGCTTGATCTCTCTCTCTCCATCAAACCGGATTCTCACACTTGTTATCCATCTATTGCGTGGACCCGTAATTGGCTGGGTGAGCGAGAGATGATTCGTCGTTATCTGCTTTCTCGCTTCAACGAGAATTCGCTCACCGATTACTGGTGAGAACGCACCGACGCGCCATGCCGTATCAAGGTTGCCATCAAGAGCCATTGCAGCACGGTCTTCTGCCGTGTAAGTAATGGGGTTTCCATAGGCAGATGCAACTACCCGCTTAACGCCTTGATGCTCTACGACTGTAAAAGCATCATCTCCTGCACCAGGGAAGACATCGAGTCGCGCATCCGAGAGATCTTCTACTAGCGGTTTCTCGCCTGCCTGCTCTGTATAGCCAAGGTTGTCGCGAACCGTGCTCCATCTACGAGCACGCTTCCTATTCGTATCCGTGATGACCAGCGTTGCACCCTCATTGGCAGCGGCCTGCAACTCTGGGCCGGTCATTGATGCTGCGTACCGAACAAGTTGACGTCCATCGATGACTCCACTGGCTGCAGCATCAATGATTCCTTCGCCATCACCGGCGATTATCACTGTGCCTTGGACGCTCTTCGTGCGCACAATCGATAGCGGGGATGTAACGCGCACTACTGCTACCGGCGGCGGATCGCCTTCATTCGCCGGGAAGGCGAGTGCCTGCTCATCTATCTGAGGAAAGAACGCGGATCCAGGAATCTTCGAACCAAATGTGCGTTGTGCCTCTAGTCCGCTCTGAGGGGCCTTGAAATCCCTCCAAACTTGTCGCGGCCTAATGAGGTTGTACCTATCCGTCTGCAGGTCATTGCGGACAACAATCTCATTTACTCCGAGCAGGCGCGCAAAAGGAGCAGTGACGATTGACTCGTATAGACCCTCTTGAAGCCTACGGTCATAGGCATTTAGTAGATCAGCAGCTGCTGGAGTTCCATAGGGAATCAATTCGCGCGCTACGTATGGGCGATCAATGAGCCCAGGTGTAATTGGGTCAACAGTGCTACCCCATCGATAAGAACCGAAATCAGATCCGGGGAGCTCCAGCACTCGCGAGTCGAGGGAGCCGTTGTTCACCTCCGCTAAAGCATCCGACCAATACTTCGGAATCTGCTCCGAGCGCTGGAGGTTCTTCCCATAAAAGGTGCCCTGCCAGAGTGCCGGAAGATTGGCAATAACTAAAGCAGCGGTCAGCGCGACGCAGATTGCCCCGAGTTTGCTGCGCCCTCGAGCGCTAAGTGATCTGTATGCACCTGAGACTCCAAGAGCCAAAAACACAGAGAACGCGAGAACAACAAGTGGAGTCGCTCTACCTGTGCTGCGCAGTGCAAGCCCAAGTGATGAAGTAGTAGCGAACAACTTTAGTACCCCACCAAGTGGGGAGGGATCGTCGAACGAGTAAGCACCTACACCTATCGTCACCCCAACAAATGCAAGCAGAACGAAATAAGAACGGTGCCGCCACCTAATACAAGTAGCGCAGAGGAGAGCAAGCACCGGCACAGCAAAAGAGATTGCAATATGTGTAACGCTCTGCGTATACGGAAGAGCGGACTCAATCCACGGACCAATCTTGTCTTGCCCGTAGAAGAACCAATACCCCAATCCGCGCAGAACCTCGGGGGCGGTAGATGTCTTAGCTACGGTTCGGACAGTCTCAGTAAATTTGAGAATGTCGATCCCATAGTTACCCTGCGCCCAAAGCCCTGAGAGCCACCAAAGGGAGGCAGCGGTGGTCAGCGCACCAATGCGTGCCAGAGCGGCGAACATGCGCTTTGCTGAGACTTCTTTGCTGCCCCACACAGCCCAAGGCAGCCATAGTGCCGGAGCCAAGCCAGCAAAAATTAAAGATGTTGCGTTTACTCCCCCAACAATCTGAACTGTGAGTGCGATGAGCGCCGGGTATCTCCATCCGCCCTTTCGTAGAGCCAAAATGGTGAATCCCAGCAACCATGGGAGGCCAGCCCACGGCAAGAGAATCACAGATATGCGCGCTGCATAATCGAGCAAGTATGGGCTGAGCATAAAAGCCAAGGCTCCTACTACTGCTCCAGGTCCTGTTACGTCAAGGGTTCGAAAGAGGTAGAGCATGCCTAGGCCGGCTACGAGAATAATCGTGCCGAGCCAGATTCTCTGCGTCAGTGCTCCAGAGGCACCGAGAGCATTTAGGACCCAATAAAAGGGCCCCATCGGGAACAAGTATCCGATGTTTTGGTGCGTAACCGTTCCAAGCCCAATATTGGGGTCCCACATACTCCATGCGCGCTCCAGGAGTCGACCGACGTCTAGTGACAGATAAGACTTAGTATCCGCGGCTACGCGCCCTGGGTCGGAGAGAAAAACTGGGATATAAGAGATCGCCGCAAGTAGGGAGTAGCCAGCAAACCTTCTGCCGGCACTGGGTCTAGATCGCTCCGAGTTCGTGCCTCTTCCCTCGGGATCTATAGTCGAAATTTCCGGCGATGACACGGCACAGAAACTACCCCCGAAAGCGAGTTAAACAGGGTCAGAGGAGCGTAAGAGTATGGCCAGAAGCCGGTTATAGGCCTAAACCTTCCTCGCAGTGTTTCGCTTAGTTGCTTCATTGGCCAATACCTCAAGGGTGCCAAAGGCTGTGCGCGCCCAGGTAAGGCGTGAAGCATTCTCGAGAGCCCCCTTGGATAGACGGTCTCGCAGACCTTCGTCGCTAATCACTCGATCTAGGGCGGCTACTAAATCCTCACGGGCCCTCCCGAGAAGACCACTAATTCCATCCTTAACCGCATCTGAGTGGCCCGCAATATTTGTGGCTACGGCAGGGGTTCCACATGCTGCTGCCTCTGTGATGGTCATTCCCCAGCCTTCACGGGCACTAACGCTCGCAAGTACCCATGCACTGCGGTAGAGCGAGATCAACGCGTCGTCGCTCACTCGCCCTATCAGAGAGATCCATCCCTCAGCCCCTGCGCTCTTGATCTGGGCTTCAAGCGAGTCGCGCTCGTAACCCTCCCCTGCTATTACAGCCTCAAGATCGGGTTGTCGCTCCTTAAGCGCAATCAAAACCTCTACGAGCAGATCGAATCGCTTTACCGGCACAAGTCGACCAACCGCTACGACAAGAGGCCGAATTGACTTCGCTCCACCGGCAGAGAACTTTGGGTCCACCCCAGGCGGAACAACGTGGACCATACGATCTTTAAATCCGAGATCATGAACGAGTTCGCGCTTAGAAGAATCCGAGAGCGTGATGATTGGGGTGCGCCGATAGAACTTCGGAGCGATGCTCGACTCCAGAGTTCTCCCCATACCAGCAATGCGAGGTGGGAGGGTCATATTCCACATGTCAGCGTGCACGTGGTGAAACCAAGTGACATTTGGGGTACGCGCCCATACCGGAGAGAAGAAGGGCATACCGTTCCATATCTCTACCAAACCATCGCGCCCTCCATGCCAACCCATCATCTCGCTAAAGGATGCGCGTGGAAATACCATGTAGCGCCCCGCCTTGCGGATCACCCGGTAACCATCTCGCCAAGCCACTTGAGGCTTTCCAGCCGCGAAAGACGTGCGCATGTTGACGTCGATACCTGCGCTGGCCCATAGCTCAGCGACCCTCGCAGCATGTACCTCTGAACCCCCTGCCTCCGGGTCCTCAAGGTCCCGCCAGGCGAGCATGCTCACCCGCTCCAAGGAGGACGAGCGCGCTAATTCGGTCATCGAAGCAACTATTGACCCTCTATCGGACTGCTCCATAAATTCAGATCGCTCCATAAATTCAGGTCGCTCCATAAATTCTCCCCCCTCATCCCTAAATCAATCCCCGGCCATTAGTCTACGAACGCTTGATTGTGGGGCCCGAACTTCACCCCCACAGCTTCACTCCCCACCCATAATGGATCGCTAGAGACACGGAGCAGGTTCTGAGACTCACTGGAGAAAGACCTATGGAGGGGAGCACACCAGACTCCCTCCTCGCGTTACACGAAGCCGGATACCGCGAGGTGGCTGCTCGACTCAGTGGAGTCCTGGTACTCGATGTCGGGTGCGGAGTCGGGGACGAGAGTGTCACTTTGGCATCAGAAGGCCGGAGACTCATTGGTATTGACTACAGCGCTGATACCGCAATCCTCGCCGCCCGTGAATGGGGTGTTACCTCAACTCATGGCGAAAAAATAACGACCGCATGCATGGATGGGGGGAGTCTCGGGTTCGCAGATGCAAGCTTTGACTCGGTGTGTTCTTCTCACATAATTGAGCACTTCACTGATCCTGAACGGCACGTAGCCGAGATAGCGCGAGTCTGCTCGGATACGGGTTCTGTCTTCGTGCTCACACCGAACAAACCCGCTGATTTTGAGAATCCTTTCCACGTTTATTTGTTCGAGAAGCCTCAGTTGTTCTCAATGCTTCGGCTGTTCTTCGAGGAAGTAGAGGTACTAGGCCTCGTTGGAGACTCTGAGTTTCAGGCCGATTTCGCGACACGGCGCGCTAGCGGTGACCGCATTCTCAAATTTGATTTTCTAAACCTGCGCCGATTTCTACCCCGGAAAGCATACGTTTGGATATACGAACATGCTCTTCCCTTGGTCTATCGAGTTCTAGGTTCAAGAGTTAGCGGTGTCGGTTCTGGTTTAGACCACACTCATCTCTCAATCTCTACAGAGATAGATGACAAGACCCCGGTTCTCTTTGCAGTTGCCAAGCGGCCGCGTCGACCCGTGCAGTCCGAGACCTAGAGGCTCTAGAGGTTGAGCAACCGCACCGATGCATCATCACCGATGGTGAATACCAGTCGGCAATCGCATACTGGCGCATGGGTTGTTGCTGTCATTCTGATTCTCGTCTATGCACTTCCACTACGCGGACTACTTAGAAGTCAAGGCCCTCCCATGGAGGAGGGGTTCATGCTTGCGTTTCCGGAGTTTGTGTTAAACGGACTTAGACCCAACCGCGACTTCCTCCACCTCTACGGCCCTGGGAGCCTCTGGGCCCTTGCAGGAACCTACAAATTGTTTGGAGTGTCGCTAGCCACTGAGAGGTGGTTTGGTGTTCTCCAGCAGATAGGGATTATCGCTGGTGTCGCAGGGTTAGCGCGTTACTGGGGACGATTGATGGCCCTCATTGCAGGTTTACTCGCCATCGCCTTTGTTATACCGCCAATAGGACTCACCGCCCTCGCTTGGGATGGCGCCGTCGCACTCCTTGTATTGGGTTTGCTCTGCGGACTCGAGGGGCGCAGGCGCGTATTGAATGTTGGCACTGCATTAAAATTCTCATTCGCAGGGGGTCTATTAATAGGGCTTGGACTCACGTTTAGGCCTGATCTGATAATTGCAGCGACGCTCGGAGGTCTCTGCGCATCATGGGGGCTGGGGAACAAATTCTTTAAGAGGATGATCGCAGGGGCCGCTATCGGAGTCTCGCCTTACATTCTCCATCTTTTTTTATCTGGCCCCATGAACGTCATACGGGGCATGGTGTTAGATCCCGTCTTCAAACTTCGAGGAGGGCGTCGGCTCCCCATTCCGCCCTCTTGGAGTCAGTTCGACAGCGTGCTGCAGCGTGTCGGTGCCGAACAGTTACCTCGCTGGCCGTCTCCTATCTCTAGCCCGGCGCAACTAGCACTTTGGTTCTGGGTACTTATCTTCTCGGTATTCTTCATACTCGGCGTATCTATCTGGAGCATTCGTAGGGATCCTGCTCGCTTCAACGCTCGCGCTCTGTTGGCAATCGGAGCAATGTCCCTTGGGATGCTTCCACAGGCCATCCAACGCGCTGACTCTGCTCATCTCTCATGGGTGAGTTGCGTTCCCCTCGCATTTCTTCCAATTGCAGTACTCGAGTTGAACCATCTTCTACGCCCTAAAAAGAACAATCGCAGAGGGCTGCTACTCGGCGTTACTACGGCTGCACTGCTGATATTCGCAGTCACACCTCACTTCACCGCCCGAATTTATGCTGATTACAGCGCACAATCCTTCGGGTACCGTCGCACAGCTGTACCGATTACTCACCATGGGCGCCTCTTCTATTATGGCCGCCCCGAGGTACAAGGAGCCGCAGAGGCCCTACTCGCTCGTATCGACTCCATCTCAAAACCAGGGGATCGACTCTTCGTAGGAACAGCTGATCTCCGCAGAACGCCGTACTCAGATGCCTACCTCTATTACTTGCTTCCCTGGCTTACACCCGCAACCTATTTCGTAGAGATGGACCCTGGGATGGCGAATGCCGAGGATTCACGCATGCCATCCGACCTCGCATCTGCCGATGTAGTCGTGCTGTCTTCTATTTGGAAGGATTGGTCGGAGCCGAATACCTCTGTTGATTTTGGAAGCCTTAAATCTACAAAGGTATTAGTGCGAGACTTCTGCCTAGACAACTCATTCGGCGGCGACATTTATGAGCTCTACACTCGTCGCCCAAAGAACGGAGAATGTCTACCGGGGACGACAACTCCTACGCTCCCTCCGCTCGAGGGGTAAGCGGATCCGCCGTCGAGATTTAGTACGTACTAATTCTGCGAGTTGTAACTTCGACGAAGCATGCGGTCTCGAATCCCCCACCAAGAGACCATTATCATCTCTTCAACCATCACCGCTAGTGACATCTTCGAGTGTCCACGAACGCGATCGGTAAAGGTGATCGGAACCTCAACAATTTTGCTTCCAGTTTTTGCAACTCGATAGGCGGTCTCAATCTGGAACCCGTAGCCTTTGGATCTGGTAGCCGCGTAATCAATAAGACGAAGAACCTCGGCCTTATACGCTCTAAAGCCTGCAGTCGCATCCGCTACGCCCGTTCGAAGCATGAAGCCTGTATACGCGTTTCCATACTTAGATAGCGCTCGCCTGCGCGCTGGCCAATTTGGTATTGAACCCCCGGGTACATAACGCGAGCCGATAGCAAGATCAGCGCCATTCTCTAGACAAGAGATGAGACTGGGGAGGACCGCTGGATCGTGTGATAGGTCGGCATCAATCTGCACAAGCACGTCGTATCCCCGAGCGAGTCCAATCGCAAAACCCGCTCGATACGCGTTCCCAAGTCCAGCTTTAGCTGGTCTTCTTAGAACCTCAATTTGACCAAGCAAAATCGCTGCCGCATCAGCCAGATCTGCAGTTCCGTCTGGGCTGTTGTCATCTACCACCAAAATATCTGCCGCTGGAAGCCCCTCTCGAGCACGGCGTAGAAACTCTTCAATGTTCTGAGCCTCTTGATATGTAGGGGTAATCAGCAGAACACGACTCATTTCTCTCTTCGCCGCGCCTCTGCCGATGCATCAATGGCTTCTCGAGATAGCACAGGAGCGTCACGACCTGTCCCTAGGTTCGCCTCACGCTCACCTGATTCCTCGTGGTACTCCTCCTCTACATTTACCGACCAGACATCATGCTCTGCTCCAAAGATATTCTCCACGGAGAGCATCGCCGTATACATGGAGTGGTCTTGATTGTTGTACCTATGCATTCCATTTCGGCCAACCGGGAAAACCTTCGGGGCCTCGTTTGCAATCCACTCCCGGAGAACATCGACATTTGCTTTGTAATGCTCGTCGTATACAGGGTATGCCTTTGGAATACGCACTACATAGCCAGCCTCGACCTTTGATGAATCTGCGAGTCCTAGCTGCTCAAGTTCGCGCTTGCCCTGTTCGATTAGGTCTTCATCAGACTTGGTCCACATTGAGTCGCCCTCGTTGACAAAGAACTCAAGGCCTAGGCATGTTCGCCCTTCCTTTACAAGGTAGGGAGACCAAGAGCCGAAGTTCTGGACCCTTCCAACCTTCACACCTGGGTCATGTATGTAGATCCAGTTATCAGGGAACGAATACTCAAGCGGGACGACAAGAGCAACGGTCATAAAGTCTCGATAGGTCAATCCGTTCGCGGCTGCAATGACCTCTGCAGGCGGCGCAGGCTCCATCGCTCGGAGTAACGAACTTATCGTCATGGTAGAGATCACCTCTGTGCAAGGGTACGAAGTCTCGACACCATTAACAATTGCGATCACCTCTACGGGGCGGCCGTTCTCGATACGAATACGTTTGGCCTTAGCCCCAAAGGTAATTGTGCTTCCAGCGTCGGTAACGATCTCGGCGCACTTCTCCCACATTTGACCAGGGCCATATTTGGGGTAATTGAACTCTTCAATCAAACTAGTGATCTGGTTCTTCTTATCTTTACGACCGCCAAAGAGGCGGGCACGCAACGGCTCCCATACTGCAGACCAGAGGGACATGCCCTTGATGCGTTGCGCACCCCAATCAGCAGAGAGCTCAGAGGCGGGAACCCCCCATACCTTCTCGTTATAAGTCTTGAAGAAGTGCTGGTAGAGCCGCCATCCGTAGTTGGCAGCGATGTAACCCTCGAGAGAGGACTGATCTTTAGGTGGTCGAACCCTCACCCAGAGATATGAGATTACACAGCGGATGGCCTCGATCAGCCCTAAGTTACGAAGTGCGTTTAGAGGTTTAATCGGGTAGTCATAGAGTTTGTTGCGGTAGAAAATCCGACTCATTCGCGGGCGACGAAGAAACTCGTCTGCTCCTAGAATCTCAAACCAAAGATCATCGACCGGGCGCACCTTGGTGAAGAAACGGTGGCCACCGATATCGAATCGCCAGCCATCGGCAACGACAGTCCGACTGATTCCCCCAACTACAGTATCGGCCTCGAGAATTATGGCGGACTGCCCCCGCTTTGTGAGCATGTACGCCGCAGTTAAACCTGCGGGTCCGGCACCAATAATTACAACTTGGTGATCGGCACTCTGGGCAGTTTCAGTCATTGTTTCCTTTGCTGGTATTTGGCGCCAAGATTTAAGTGCGCTGAGGTATGAGTGCGCTGAAAAATTTCAGACTCTGTGAGAAGTTCAGACTACCCGCATAGGGATACTAAGGACTTGTTCCTAGGGCACTAAGCGCCCAAAAAAGACAAGAATTGATGAGCCGAACAGCCCGGCAGATGAGATCGCCACTACTCCCCTGAACAGGTCTTTGGGGCGGGAGGTAAGGACCCCAGCACCGATTACGACCGGAAATGTGACGAGCGCATATCTCTCAAATGAATCAAGGTTTGGAGCACAGAGCGCTATCGCGATGCTAGAGGCGGCCCAGAGCGTATAGGGCGCTGAGAGCCTCCGCGCTGCTGCGATGATACAGATCACAGCCACAAATGCCCAGACTGCATGCAGCCCCGATCCGAGACGGTCGCCGCTAGATAGCGAATCAATTGCGCCATTGATACTCGTCCAAGGCCAGACGAAATCGCCGCGTAGGTTCGATGAAGATTGAATCTGTAGAGGCTCCCAGAACCCGTACCCAGCACTCTTCGACCATGCGAGGTAACTACAGATACCTAACACCGGCGATGCAACACCGAGAGCGCCTAGGGCGAGTGAACTCTTCTTGCTGTTCTCGCTCTGAAGCCGCTCTCCTCGCAATGATTGCCAAACAAAAATTGCAACTGGTAACGACAGGAGCACACCCGTGGGGCGAACAATCCCTGCAAGAAATCCTGCCAGAATTACCCATCCCCATCTGGCATTTCGAGCGTTTAGAAAGACGAGGACCGCACAGAGGGCGAGTATCGCCTCTGCATAGCCAAATACGAATACAAGTGCTGGTGGTGCTAATAACCCCAACCAAATTGCACGCCTAGCTAGCCCCTCATCCCCGGTCTCTTCGATCACAAGGCGATTAAGGACTCCCGCATAGAGAAGCGAAGCAATATTTACGATGATGATGAGTGCGGGGCCAACCTCGCCGATTGGCGCTCCTATGACGCGCGCCATTAGTGGGAGCCCAGCGAAGAATCGAAGACCTGAATCGGCTACAGCGTCGTATCCCCCTGCGGCAATATCTCGATAGAACGCTGCGTCCCACGCAAACAAACCCTGGGAAAGGGCAGCGGGGCGAGGAGCGGTGCCAATCTCGCCAAAAATGTATCTAGCAGCAGCGAGAGCGAGGAGGACAATTGCCCTTGAAGCGATCCATGGCGCCAATGCAACTGATAAA
The DNA here is from genome assembly GCA_945907055.1 of Bifidobacterium breve. Lineage (GTDB taxonomy): Bacteria > Actinomycetota > Acidimicrobiia > IMCC26256 > IMCC26256 > IMCC26256. Next base: position 17,506 of record CAMDSG010000015.1, read on the forward strand.
TCCTCTCTGGCGAAACGCCTAAGACCGATCATGGCCTATACCGGTCAAGGCCCATGCGCTCATAGAACTTCGGTTTCGCTGTAATCACAATTTCACGGTTTCCACGCAGTCGGGCAAGTTCACTTACGACGCGTTCGCATTTGATTCCAAAGGTGCGATAACCACCTGCCCATACAAACCAAACATCATTATTCCCGGCCTTGGCAAGGAGCGCTTTTGCATACTTCTCGGGATTTGAGCGGCTATTGCGTAACGCGTAGTCGGTCCAGTCAATTAGTTCCGGAGGCTGGAGGTTAGGGAAGGCGTAGAGCCCGAGTGACTTAGTTGATGCGAGTAGGCGGGCAGTAGCCGGCCCGAGTTGGTCCGGGCAGAATCCCACCACGTCCCCGGGACTCGATTCTCTGGTCAGCACATCTGCGATCTCTGTCGCCTGAGTACGATCTGTTCGCGCATTACGAATACCCGAGGTAAACCCGATCGTTATGACTACAGCGAGAAGCCCATATCGAATCCGGCGGTCCTTGAGGAGCATGAATCCCATGCCGACGGCAAGGATATAAAGGGGGAAACACATCGCTGCGTAACGCGTTTGAAACGCGGTACCCGAGACGTACGCGAGGGATACGCCTAATCCAAGGGCGATGGTTCCGATCCCCCACTCCCACCGCGCGCCACTAACCGTTCGGATATCAATCTCAATTAGCCGCTCATTACGAGCAGTTCCGAATAGTGCAATTAGCGCTAAGAGAAAGAGCAACCCTGCAAGGGGCCACCCCTCTGAGACTGAACTCCCACCAAAGTCTAAGACCGTATAGGCGAAAGCAATTGTTGGGGCGATCGGAGTCCCCCATGGAGTCCCGGTATGGAGACGTTGATACTCGAATATCGGCAGCCAAGGCACAAATAAAAGGACACCGAGAATAATTGAGCCGAGAATTCTCCGAGCGGAGCGCAACTCCTCGGCCGGAGCCTTTACAGAGCGCCACAGGGTTACTACCCCCACTACTGCTACTAGGTAAAGGCACCAATAATTTGTGTAGAGCAATGCACCTGTAACAAGTGAAATTCCAATTAGAGAGCCATATGAAGGGCGAACAAGCGCAGACCTAAAGAATATGTATCCAAGTAGCACAAGGTCTATAACAAGCACATACATTCGGTTTTCACTTGAGTATCGAATTGCATATGGAGATGCTGCAACTAGCAGCAGAACCAGCCATCCCAATTCACGCGCTCTTCGCTCATCGCCGGCAAGCGCCTTCTTGCCCGCGAGATATGCGAGAGGAAACGAAAGGATTCCTAGAAGGGCAGGGAGCGCGCGTACCGCTGTATCGCCCTCTCCAAATACCTTCATCCAGAGGTGCAGGAGCAGGTAATAAAGAGGGGGCGCCCCATCGACCTTCAAGGTCGCCGGGAGCGACCCAAGCGGAACCCTCGCAATGTTTACAGTCAAAGCCTCATCGAGCCAGAGGCTTGACGTGACAAAGATCCGCATCGCGACGCCAAGCAGTAAGACAGCAGAGACTGCGAGAACTATGAGCGCTCTCGGCGCTACAACTGGGCCTGTAGGCCCTTTCTCCTTAGAGCTAAGAGTTTGAGGTGAATCAATTTCAGGGGGCATAGGCGGCCTGCGAATCCTACCGACTAGAGACCCCGGCGTAGTGGAGGCAGCGCTGCTCAGTATTCCCCCGTTTTCCTAAATATGAATTTGGTCTAGAGGCCCCGCGCTAGCCCGGAGTCGTGATGGAATGGGGAGATGACAGCAGATACTGTGATTCGAAACGGGTTGATAGTTGATGGAACGGGAACCGAGGGGTATCAAGCAGACATAGCCGTCTCGGGTGGAGTGATCTCCGAGATAGGTAAAGGCCTAAAGGGAAATCGAGAAATTGATGCGAGCGGGCAAGTCGTATCCCCAGGGTTCATTGATATTCATACGCACTATGACGCCCAAGTTTTCTGGGACCCGGCCCTTACTCCATCGAGTCACCACGGAGTCACCTCTGTCATTGCCGGTAACTGCGGCTTCTCTATCGCACCATGCTTACCAGAGCACCGATCGCTTCTAGGCCGGACGCTGCAGCACGTCGAAGACATGAACCTAGCGACTCTCGAGGCCGGAATTCCATGGGATTTTGAGACCTTCGCGCAGTATCTCGACTCCGTTGAGAGGCGGGGCGTGGGGATTAACTTCGGCTGCTATGTCGGCCACACCGCTGTTCGCCTAAACGCTATGGGTGATGCAGGCTACGAACGCGAGACGCCAACGGAGCAAGAACTCCGATCTATGCAGATTCTTGTTGACGACGCAATCCGAGCGGGTGCAATGGGCTTTGCTTCCTCTTCTTCCGCTACTCACTCCGGAGATGGAGGACGACCCGTTCCTTCAAGGCTCGCAGACCTAGCGGAGTTCGAGTCATTACTTGCACCACTTCGCGATCAGAATAAGGGAGTCATTGCAAC
>CAMDSG010000016.1 GCA_945907055.1 Bifidobacterium breve
CCTGAGGATGAGATGGTTGAGGCATTGCTCGAGGCTGCAGAGCGCATTATGGAGGAGGGCATTGAGGCTGTGATTGCCTCCGCGGAGGTAGGTGCAGCCGAGGAGGCAGAGGCGGTTCGCGTCGAGCTTCTTGGGAGCCAGGGCGATGATGCCAATAACTCTGCATCGCGCGTGGAGCGTATTCGCCAGATCGTCGAGTAACGCAGAGGTAATAGTAAGTCTGCTTGAGTCAACCTCGGTGAAGGTTGCGTGTGGCTCGTTTTAACTTCGCACCTCTCAGGAGAGCGAACGCGAGACGCTCTTCACGATATTGATCTACGAGAGGGTCATCTAGAGGCTCAAGCACGCTTTTTGTTACGTAGGTAATTAGGTAGTCCGCTAACGCTGGATTTCGCGCAAGAGCCGGGCCGTGTAGGTAGGTTCCGATAACTCCATCTCGCCACACTCCGTCTACACCATTGCCGTTCCCCATACCTGCAATGACTCTGCCGAGTGGAGCCTCGCCGGGGCCAAGGAGAGTGCGGCCACCATGGTTCTCGAAGCCAGTTAGTAGTGGCAAACCTGAGGCTTGAGAAGGCTCAATTACTACCTCACCGATAATTCGGTCGCTCCCAGCTGTTGTAACCATGTCTACAAGTGAAATTCCCTGAAGCTCAGATCCATCGGCTGCCGCATAGCTGTTACCGAGTAGTTGAAAGCCAGCACAGACAGCAAAGATTGCAGAGCCGGCATGTAATGAACGCTCAATGGAGGACTTAGCGAGTCTCAACCCCTCGGCCGCTGCGACCTGAGCGGCATCCTCACCACCACCAAGCAGATAGATATCGCACGACTCAGGTATCGAACTCCGTGCATCTACTTCGATGACTTCGGCCGTGATCCCGCGTGCGCGCGCACGATGCGCGAGCACAAGGGCGTTGCCTTTATCTCCATAAGTGCCGAGAAGGTCTGGATAGATAAGGGCGATGCTAAGTGTGGACTCCATCACCAGAACCTCTTGGTCAGATAAGTGAACTGTGTGTAAGAAGCGATGATGTCTACCTCTTTACCAGCTGCGGCGAGAGCGGCCTTGAGCGGGTCGGCCTCAACGATGCACTCAACACCTGCATAACGAAGCCGTACCGCCACATCTAGCGCACGCTCTCCACTTGCAACCACGCTAAGGCCCCGCAAGAGTTCGAAGTTAACGTCATAGAGCCAAGACGTATCACGTCCATCAGCGATGTGAGCGTTTACTGCGAGCACAACTCCGGCATCCCGCCCCTTGAGCCAATTGAGTACCTCTGTCCATCCCGCAGGGTTTTTTGCAAGGATCACGCGCGCCTCGCGGCCATCTTCGAGGCGGTGCTTGGAGAATCTGCCAGAGACAACCTCAACGCTGCTCATCGCCTTGATCGCGTCCTCTGCAGGTATCTCAAAGTGCGCCTCTGCAACTGTCGCAGCGAGGGCGGCATTCATGAGATTCCATGCTCCAGGTATTGAGAGGTCGAGGTGAATTCTTCGCTCGCCTGCAAGGAAGTACTCGCCCTCGAGTCGGTAATCCGCGTCAGGCTCAGCGAATCCGCAGGCGATGCACTCAAATCCGTCGTCACTCCAAGTTAGAAGTTCACTGCACTGTGGGCAGGTAGTTGCATCCTGTATCCATGGGATTCCAAGTGCAACCCAGGTGACCCTTGCCGGAAGTGCTGCGAATACAACATGAGGATCAGAGGAGTTTGCAATTACATGGCGCGTGGGGTCTGCCTCTGTAATAGCGCGCCAGCGATTGACGATCGCATGCACCTCGCCTGAGCGATCTAGTTGGTCTCGGCTTAGGTTGCCAAATATCAGTAGTTCTGGTGTGAGTGGATCAACGACATGTGTGAGCCAACGCTCGTCGACCTCGAGAACCGCAACTGATACAGCGTGCGGAGCGGCTAGAGCACCTGTTACGCCGCTGGCCATATTTGCGCCGGTGTGGTTGGTCACGACATCTATCTCGGCGGCGCGCAGAATGTCAGCGATTAGTCGTGTAGTGGTCGTCTTCCCGTTCGTCGCAGAGACGCAGATTACCCTGTCCTGTGACCCAAGTTTGGTAAGGAGTCCAGGGTCGATGGCGAGCATTATGCGTCCGCTTACCTGAGTGCCTGCACCTCTACCCGTAATGCGGGAGGCCCAGCCTGCTAAGCGACCAATGGTGATCGCTGCTTGGCTTCGGGCTCTACTCACCGGTGCATCATCGCACCAATCGAGCTAGTGCGGTGCAATCTTTACCTCAGTCGTGTATCCCGCACTCTGTCTTATCGATGCTCGACCAGCGCCCGGAGCGCGAGTCATCCCCACTGGTCTGGCGGGTACAGGGCCAGCAACCTATGGAGGCATAACCTCGATCGCTAAGCGGGTGCACCGGTAGTTCGTGATCCCTCACGTACCCTTCGATATCGAGATCAGTCCAGGTAGCAATTGGATTTACCTTCACAATTGCGCGCCCAATGTCATACGAGACAATCGGAGCGTTGCGTCTCTGCGCAGTCTCGCTGCGGCGTAGGCCAGTCATCCAAGCATCACGCCCGAGGAGTGCTCTTTCTAGCGGCTCAACTTTGCGGGCGTTACAGCACGCGTCGGTATCTGTCATCCACTGATCCTCAGTGGCATTTACAGGTGCCATGATCTCAACATCAAGGTCGTATCGGCGTCGAAGTTGCTCTGCATACCAGAGCGTCTCGGCGAAGTGGTACCCGGTATCTAGAAAGACGACCGGCAAACCCGGCACTGTACGGGCTACTAGATCAACAAGGACCGCATCTTGGAATGATGAAGCGAGGACAATCCGATTCTCAAAGGTCTCGGCTGCCCATACAATTATTCGGGATGCAGGGGAGTTCTCAAATGCTTCGTTGGCACGCGATATCTCTGCAAGGTCCGGAGTATTGAGGCGCGGAAGTTCAAGTGAGTGGGTCATGTCGCGCACTCGCTCGCTCCGACCTCGGATACGTAAGGTCCTGTCTCATCGAAGTCGGTGTAGAACTCTGGGTGCTCGTCGGGGTCCGGGAACACGTCGAGTTCAACGAGCGTGGATCCGATCGCCTGGGCTCCGCCACTTCGATCTAGCCAGCCGCCGAAGGTCTCACCTGCAGTTCGCTCCTCAGCGAAACGCCCAACAACGCGCACAACTGCTTCGCTGGCAGCCTTTGCGGGGAGTTTCGTGGCCTTAGCCCCGAAACCGATCTCCATCTCGCCGACTCGTCCACCAAGAAGCATCTGATATCCGGGAGCCGCTCGGCCATGTGCGCGACGCTCAAGGCCAAAGAAGCCAATATCAGATGTGTGGTGCTGACCGCAGGAGTTGGTGCATCCAGAGATGTTGACGCGCACGCCCCCAACCTCAGATAGCCCGGCCTCCTCGAGTGCCCGTGCAATGTCGTCACCGAGCCCGCGAGACTGCGTGACGGCAAGGTTGCAGGTATCCGCACCTGGGCAAGAGACAACATCGCGTGCGAGCTCTGCGCCTGGGGCGCCGAGGTTTAACGCAATTAGGCGCTCATGTACAAGTGGAAGATCACCCTCGGCGAGGCCACGCAGCACAAGGTTCTGACGGTTGGTGATACGCATCTCGCAGGCGAGCTCGCGCTGGAGTGCCGCGAGGCCGCGAAGCTGAGCCGATGTCAGGTCACCGAGGTGGGCATGTGCATAGGCGCTGACAGTTTTGTTCGCACGTCCACGAACCACATTCGCCATATCCCAGCGGCGGAAGGGGTCTAGACCATTGAGGGTTACCTGCACGCCTCCATCTGCGGAGACAGCGGTACCGGTGCCGGCGGGAGAGTCGCCGTTGGTGCGAACAATGACGGGCACTCCGCCTGGCCAAGTTGCAGAGGCTCGAAGAAACTTGCGCTCCTTGATGATGCGCTCGCGCACTTCCTCGATGCCCATGTTCTCAACGAGCCATTTCATGCGGGCGCGTAGTTTGTTATCGCGGTTTCCGTAGTGGTCGAAGGTGCGCAGAATCGCCTCAATAGTGGGGAGAAGATCCTCTCGACTCGTGAACTCCTCTAGCGCCTGTGCGGGGAATGGATTTGCTCCAAGGCCGCCTGCAAGAAACACACGGAATCCGGGCTCAACGGTTCCGTCAGCGCGTGGCTGCGAGACTGCGATTACACCGACGTCGTTGAACATTGCTTGCCCACAGTCAGTTGCGCATCCAGAGAAGTTGATCTTGAACTTTCGTGGAAGACGCTGTGCAATTGGGTTACGAAGAAAGAGGTCTGCAGTTGCCTGTGCCCATGGCGTGATGTCGAGTACCTCGAACGGGCATGCACCGGCTAGGTGGCAGCCAGCTACGTTGCGCACAGTGTCACCACATGCTTCGCGAGATGTCAGCCCAACCCCGGCAAGCACACGAAGCACTGCAGGGGTCTCGCGCAACTCTACGAAGTGGAATTGAATATTCTGGCGAGTCGTTAGGTGACCCCACCCGCGCGAGTAAGTATCTGCGATATCTGCGAAGGCCTCAAACTGCTCGGGTGTTACACCGCCATATGGGATCTTCACTCTGATCATTTGGGCAGTGCCACCCTGGCGCTGGCCATAGATTCCTTGGTTGAGGCGCGAGACCCTAAAGATGTCTTCATCTAGGTCGCCGGCTAGGTACTCTTCAATATTGGCGGCGAAGCGGTCGATCTCCTCGGCTACTTCGCGGTCAAATTGCTCGGTAGAGATCGGGGCGCTGGAGATAGGGGCGCTTGAGATAGGTGCGCTTGAGATAGGTGCGTTTGAGGTCATGGCAGGGAAGACTAGCCCCAGATGGTCTAAATACCAATAAAAAGGTCGGGAATTTTTCCTACCTTTTGAGTCAGGTTTATAAAACCCAGTACAGGAAAGGGATTACTGCCGATTTTGGGCTTGATTTATGCCCCTAGTCGGCTTTGATTTGAGGATTCTCGACTTCCTCAGGGCTCTTGGATAACTCGGCAGGCGGTCTTGAGAGCATGCGCACGGCGACGCCGATTCCAGCAACGCCGACTACCACCAGCCCAACAGGAACGGCTCTTCCTCCAAACTCCGACGCTATTAACCATGGTGCGTAGATGGCAAACGAGAGAAGTCCAAAGCCAGCGACTATGGAGCGCTTATATGCGGTGCCTATTGAGATGCAGATAACTGCGATGACCACTCCGATTATCAGTCCGCTTAGTTGCCAAGTTGTGGCAAGCGCCACTCCCGTCAACGCGAGCATCACCGATCCAGTCGTATGCGCGACCCACTGGTCGGTCTCGTCTCGCCGCCATCCCCAACGGATGAGAGCAGCGCCGAAGACCGCGAAGCCCAATGCAACGACCGCCTCTACCCATGAGCCCTGAGTGACCGCGATGGCGGTAGGGACCGCTTGAAACATTGATAACAAGCCAACAATTAGAAGTGCCGGACGCTTATCTAGGCCCCCTGCAATTACTAACAAGGCCGCTATCGCGGCCGCTGCAGGGAATGCGAACATCGGCCATTCGCCACTACCTGGGTACGGTGACATCGCTATGAGAACTGCCCCAAGGGTTAGCGCTAGCGAAGTAGGAGGAAGTAGGTCGCGTCGCCCACAGAGGATCCACATCACACCGAGAATCAATAATGCTCCGGCAGCGACTCGGCCATGCGAATCAAGACCCTGCGCATCAATTAGTACCGCTGCTCCAGTGACAAGCGAAACGCACGCAGCGAAGAATCCAAGCTGCTGCAGTGGTAGATCCCTTCCCTTGTACAGGAACCAACCAATTATCGCGAGTACTGCTCCAATGCTTAGTGCGGTCGCTTCTGGTGATCGGTTTGCAACGCCGCCGACCTGTAAGCCAATTGCTACCGCTAATGCTGCCGAACCGAGAAATGCAACTACTTGATGCAGGCGCCACCACGCAGGTCCAGTCTCCGGGTGCACGGCCCTGCTTGCAATGAGCAAGAAGACTGCAACACATCCTGCGAAGACTGCGCCGGCCTGAGGCGTCAAATCGAAGCGGTCGATCATCAGGCCGATGCCGACTGCTGCAAGGAGAGCGCCGCCATAGGCGAGCACCTCCGCGACTACAGGTGCTTGGTGGGTCTCCTCAGATGATGGGGGAGCCTGCGCTTTTTCGAATTCGATGATTGATTCGATCTGGGCTTCCTCGAGGAGGCCGGCACTCCGCCACCGCTCAAGCCAAGGGGTAACTGCGGAGATAGTCTCAGCACGCTTTGAGCCTCCACGCCTCGCTAAGAAAACAATTCCTGCAATGATAAGTATTGGAATTGCTAGACCGATCATGCTGCACCCCTAAGACTCAGCGCGACTCTTTTGCTCGCGGATGGCGGAGACGATTAATCCAGGACCTAATAGCACTCAGGATGCTACAGAGGTTTGCGCACCGCTAGCCTCTCAATATGCGAATGTCACAACTTTTCTTAAGAACCCTGCGCGACGACCCTGCTGATGCCGAGATTGATAGTCATAAATTATTGGTTCGAACCGGTGCAATCCGCCGCATCTCCTCAGGTATCTATTCCTGGCTTCCGCTGGGTAACCGCGTTCTGCGCAATGTTGAGCGCATAGTTCGTGAGGAGATGGATGCCGCTGGAGCGCAGGAGGTCATCCTTCCTATCGTTCAGCCTTTAGAGCTGTGGGAGCGCACTGGACGCGATGTTGCGTATGGGCCTCAGATGTTTAAGTTGAGGGATCGCAGAGAGACCGGCTTTGCTCTAGCCCCAACTGCTGAAGAAGTTGTTACCTCAATAGTTGCGAGCGAGTACTCGTCCTATCGCGATTTGCCTGTAAACCTTTATCAGATCAACTGGAAATATCGCGACGAGCTCCGGCCGCGTTTCGGACTACTTAGGTCGCGCGAATTCCTAATGAAAGACGCATATTCGTTCCACGTTGACATAGATGATCTTCGCAAGACATACGCCGCAATGTATGAGGCATACGAGCGCATCTTTGCTCGTTGTGGTCTTACTGTTCGCGCCGTTGAGGCACAGGCCGGCGAGATAGGCGGAGACATCAATCACGAGTTCATGGCTGTTGCGCCTGTCGGTGAAGACAACTTTGTCTGGTGCCGATCCTGTGACTACGCGGCGAACGTCGAGGCAGCAGTGCGTTCAGCGTTGGTTGCTCCAGGGTCTGCTGTGGACGCATCAATCGCTGCTCCCGAGGCTGTTCCCACGCCTGGAATGGGGAGCATTGCAGATGTAGCAGCACATCTCGGCGTCGATGAGAGCACTCTCCTTAAGTCCATCGCATTTGATGTTGATGGAAAACTTGCGCTCGCTGTCGTGCCTGGCGATCGTGAAGTAAATGAGTTTGCATTCAAACGCGCAGTAGCGCCGCTCGCCGCTCGCTTATACACAGATGAAGACTTTGCTCGTAACCCAGCGATTCCCAAGGGATTTATAGGCCCCGATCATGAATCGGTCTCGATTGTTGTTGCTGATCCGTCTGTGCACGGCGGGCAGGGTTGGGTCATCGGAGCAAATCGCGTTGACGAACACACCCGCAACGCTGTCCCAATGCGCGATTTTCGAATCGATGTCGTTGCAGACCTAGTTATCGTGGCGAGCGGGGATAACTGTGCGCGTTGCGGAGGGGAGTTATCAGTAGACCGCGGAATCGAGGTTGGTCACGTATTCCAACTCGGCACTAAGTACTCGACTGCACTTGATGCCACGTATACCGATGATGGTGGCGCTCAGCACCCGATGGTTATGGGTTGTTACGGAGTAGGTGTCTCTAGAATTGTTGCTGCTGTTGTTGAGGAGCACTCGGATGAGAACGGGATCACATGGCCGGAGGGCATAGCCCCATACGACGTGCAACTAATGGTTCTAGCGGGTAAGGGCGATGCAGGGGCCGGAGTAAAGGATGCAGCGGAGAGGCTCTACCGAGATCTTCAGGCTGCTGGCGTATCGGTCCTTTTTGATGATCGCGACGCAAGCCCAGGTGTGAAGTTTGCCGATGCTGATCTACTCGGCATGCCGGTTCAGATTGTGCTTGGGGCCAAAGGTCTTGCTCGGGGTGTTGCGGAGCGCAAGATTCGGGCCACAGGAGAGCGAGACGAGATCGCAATCGACGAGGTAGTCACGACCCTCTCTGGCCGCTGACCCTGCCCGCCTCTCCGCGTTGGATGAGGTTGGACTATTTGTCGAAGAATAGTCAGAGCGGTTTTACGGATTATTCCTGACTGTATTCCTGACTCTGTTCACATGACCCCTGCTCGCGCGCGCGTTGATCCACAGCGCGCTATGTATCAGGCGGTGCTCTCCAGGCCCACCTGATCTCGCTTGTATCTCCAGATGCTTCGGTAGCGCGGTCTCCAGCGTGAGTCTTCACGAGTCTGTACCCATCATGTGTTTTTTGAAGGTGATGTCGTCTGCAGAGGCGCACGAGGTTCTCGAGGCTTGCAGAGCCACCCTCAGAGAAGGGTTTGATGTGGTCAATCTCGAGTCCTACGGTCATGTCGCACGTTGGTACTTGGCAGACACGGTCGCGCTCCTCAACAGCAGTGCGCAATTTCGCAGGTATTGCGCGCCCCATATGCGCAATCGTTCTTATGTCTGTGCCGTCAATTATCAGAAGTTTTAAGAATGCTTCACCCAGATACTCTTTAGCAGTAGCCACTGGTACTGGCCCGACGCCAGCGATCTCACAGACCTCGCCATGCTCGGTATGCCCACGCTTGAGTGCATCGATGTCGACTCGAATATTTATCACAGCGTTAGGTCGACTTGTTTTCGTTGTATTCGCTGTCTTGGCATCGCAGAGCGCTAACAGCGCGTCAGCGGCATAGGCCTCAGGTGTCGCGTATTCGCCACTCTTACGCGCTTGCTTAAAAATCTCGTCTTGGAATGGGGTTAAAGCTGCCATAACTAGCGCACCATTGGCAACTGTCATTTGTGCCTTCAAATTGAAGGCACCGTCTTGATCGGTCCATGTTTTTAAGCAACGGTTCTTATGTATCCGCTTATGACGCGAAGCCTCGTCTGTGGCGGCTGCTATTACACGCGATGCTTCATCGCGCAGAGTGCGCACTGTCGAGGATTTAGCAAGGTTTAAGAGGCGTTCCTCCGCATGTGGCTCTGCGGTAGCGCCACGTGCTACTTCCACAGCCTGAGCAGTCGAGATCTTTCCAGCGCTCATGGCCTCAACTGTCTGGGGGAGATGACGAAGTTGGCCGGCAAGTATCACCACGGCTTGTGCTTCATAGAGCGGAGTACCCGTATGCAGCGCTACCCACTCTGCAGAGTTCTTAGAGCCTCCAACACGCCAGGCCTCCGTTGTACCGACTCGCCCTATCGCAGAGGTGCGCAGACCATCGATTAAACGACGTGCGTCCTCTGAGATCCGAACCAACTCCGCTGCCGATTTCCCGTCGATTACGTCGACATTGATACGTGAGGAGACTTCTCGGAGCTGGCTGACTAGGTCTTTAAGTTGATCGAACATATGTTCGATTGTAATACAGGGGTGTGACAACTACAAGGAAAAATATAGATTCTTCGAAGATTTCTTGAGGTTTTTGGAGCGCTTACCAGTTGAGGCCGCCTGCCGTGAACTAGGCGATTCGAGGGTTTCAAGGTAATCGAACGTGGCCCTGTGGCCTCTGGTGGTCTCTGGTGGCCTCTGGGGCCGAGGTCGCGGGTGGGGAGTCTGTTATCCTGTAAGGAGTTAGGTCGTCCATCAGGCTCTCCCGCCAGACAGACGTGGGCTTCATGCCCACGTTTTTTATTTGTCGGGGTGGTTTTTGTTGGGGCGAAAAGAATTTTAGTGGCCTTAAGGAGGTGTTGAGATCATGGGGGAGCGGAGTGACCGACTCGATGACCTACGCACAAATCTTGAGGCGCCCCTAGCCGAGATCGGCATTGACCTCTTCGACATCACTCGAAATGGCACCGATCGCGCAACAGTTATTCAGGTCATCGTCGACCGCCCAGGCGGAGTAGATCTGGAGGCGGTTACAGATGCCACCAGAGTGATCTCCCCTCTGCTCGATGCATGGGGTCGCCTTGATGGCGCCTACACACTCGAGGTCTCGAGCCCAGGTCTGGAGCGCCCACTTCGGCGACCCAATCACTTTACCGGGGCAATCGGAATGACCGTAGCAATTCGCAGCCGCGACGAAGACGGGGTTGCTCAACGCGACCGCGGCGTCTTAATTAGCGCTGACGACGAAGGCTGCACCATTGATTCTGATGGTGCGCCTAAAACATTTACATACAACCGCATCGAGCAGGCCCGCACCATATTTGAGTGGGGACCAGCCGAGAAGCCAGGTAAAGGTACGAAGCCTGGCCGCCCCAAGAAGGAGATGTCACCCCAATGAATCGCGACATGATGGACGCCCTACGCGAGATTGCGCTTGAACGCGGAATCTCTGAAGACATCATGCTTGAGGCGCTCGCAAACGCGCTCGTCACCGCATACAAGCGGATGCCGGAGGCTGCCGAAGAGGCCCTTGTTGAGATCGATACTGAGACTGGGGAGATTCACGTGATCGCCCAGGAACTCGATGAGGATGGGCACGTCGTGCGCGAGTGGGATGACACGCCCACCGACTTCGGGCGAATCGCTGCCCAGACTGCAAAACAAGTGATTCTGCAGCGTATTCGTGAGGCAGAGCGCGAGATGAAGTACGAGGAGTATGCCGGCCGAGAGGGCGATATCGTCACCGGAATTATTCAGCAGACAGATCAGCGTTACACGCTCTTGGACCTCGGCAAGGTTGAGGCGCTATTGCCTCAGGCCGAGCAGGTACAGAACGAGCGCTATGACCACGGTAGCCGTCTGAAGGCATACATCGTCGAGGTTCGTAAAACAGCGAAGGGCCCGCAGATTGTTGTCTCCCGAACTCACCCTGGTTTCGTGAAGCGACTCTTTGAGCTTGAGGTCCCAGAGATTCTTGATGGGGTAGTGGAGCTCAAAGCCGTTGCGCGTGAGCCAGGGCATCGCACCAAGATTGCTGTTGCCTCCAACGACCCCAACGTCGACCCGGTTGGTGCATGCGTCGGTGCTCGCGGTGCGCGTGTGCGCATGGTTGTTAATGAGATGCACTCCGAGAAGGTTGACATTGTTCCCTACGTTGAGGATCAGGCAGAGTTCGTAACTCGCGCGCTTGCCCCTGCAAAGGTAAAAGAGGTTCGCCTCCACGAGGACACGGGTACCGCAGAGGTCATCGTGCCCGACTTCCAACTATCGCTTGCGATCGGTAAGGAGGGTCAGAACGCCCGACTTGCGGCGCGACTAACAGGATGGCGTGTCGACATTAAGAGTGAGTCGCAGTTGGCTGAGGAAGAGGCCGGCGGCAGTGTCGATTATGCAGAGGGCGACTGGGTACAGGACGGTACCGGCGAACTTGTATGGCAGCCCGCTGAGGGTGGCGACTCGATCTCCGCTGCCGCTGCAGGGTATGCCGGTGCGGAGATGGGCGACGCCTCCCCAGAGGAAGTAGCAGAGGAAGCAGTATCTGCAGAGGCCCCTGTAACAGAGTCCGAAGTAGAGACAAAAGCAGAATCCGAAGCAGAGACAACAGCAGAGGTTGTAACAAATGAAGATGGAGATGCCGAGCCCGCGGAGGGGGAGGCGTAGCCGCTCAACCGCGCCGCACCTGTGTGGGCTGCCGACGGATCTTGGACCCCGAGTCGTTGACGCGAATCGTGGCCGGCCCTGAGGGCGCTTTAAGGGTGGGGCGTTTTGAGCCTGGCCGAGGGGCTTGGCTCTGCGCCGGTTCTCCGGCGTGTTTTGACCGTGCTGCCAAGCGAGTCGCTTTTAGCCGAGCGCTTCGAGTGACAGTCTCGAACGATGACATAGAAGAGCTCCGTGTGAGAATCTACGGAGCAGAGAGAGTCGGCAACGGCGATCCGAAGATGGACTGAGGAATCTTGGCAACGAAGAAAATTAGGGTCTACGAACTTGCTCGAGAGCTAGGCGTAGAGAACTACGTTGTGCTTGAACTCTGCGAGGAGCTCAAGATCGGCGTTAAGAGTCATTCGTCGAGCATCGACGACCCATCTGCCGACCGCGCGCGCCGACGCGCTGACGAACTCGGCCTGCGTCGTGACCCAATTGTTGAGGCAAAGCCAGAACCAGTAGCACCCGCCGCTGCGCCAGCCAAAGAGGCTGCACCTGCTCGCGTATCGCGCGTTGTTCGATCGGGTGGCCCAGCTGCGGCCGCTCCCGCCCCCCCTGTAGCTGCACCCGCTGTTGAGACGGCGCCACCCGCGGCCGCTCCTGAGCAAGTATCCGCTGCTGTGCCTGCGGTATCTACTCCAGCCGCCGAGGCGGCTGCCGCGTCTAGAGCGACAGCACTCAACGCTGCAACCGATTCCTCAGCTACCGCTCCATCTGCTCCATCTGCTTCGGCTCCAGTAACGGAGCCTGAGGCCCCATCCGCGCCGGCCTCGATGCGCAGTGTTTCAGGGAAACCGATTCCTCCACCCCCGGGTGCCGTGCGACGCATTCCTCCGCCCCCGGGCGGCGGGCGAAACACAGGCGGCGGTGCACCAGGCGGAGCGCGCAGCGGTGCAACAGGCGGACCTCGCTCTGGTGGCGCAGGCGCCCCAGGTGGGTATCGAGGTGGACCAGGTTCTTCAGCAGGCGCTCCTAGTGGTGGCCCCGGTGGCCCCGGCGCAGGGCGCGGCGCTCCAGGTGGCGGCCCCGGTGGTCCGGGTGCTCCTGGTGGCGGTCCCGGTGGGCCCGGCGGTTTTGCAGGTCGCGGAGGCGGACGCCCAGGTGGTGGCCCCGGAGGCGGACCAGGGCAGAGACCTCGTCGTAAGAAGCGTCGTCGTCGCGGCATAGAGGATCTTGGGCCGGCATCGGCGCCGAGCCTCACACCAAGCGATGCACCAGTACCTGAGGGCGAGATCGTGGTGCCACGCGGCATCACAATCCAAGAGTTTGCTCCGCGACTGAATCGCACTAGTGCCGACCTTGTACGCATCCTCTTTGATGCAGGCGAGATGGTTACCGGTACGCAGTCGCTTGTTGACGAGATGATTGAGTTAATCGCTGAGCATCTCGGCGCAGAGGTTCTGCTCGTTGAGCCCGGTCAAGAGGCTGAGCGCGAGTTGCAGGAGCTCTTCCTTGAAGACGACGACGACGAAGACGTTGTACTTCCGCCGCGTGCACCGATCGTCACAGTGATGGGTCACGTGGACCACGGTAAGACCACACTCCTTGACCGGATTCGTTCGGCAAATGTGGTTGCTGGTGAGGCTGGTGGAATTACGCAGCACATCGGTGCATACCAAGCTTTCTATGGCGATACGCCTATTACTTTCATCGATACTCCAGGGCATGAGGCCTTCACTGCAATGCGTAAGCGCGGTGCGCTTGCAACGGATGTCGCTGTTCTTGTAGTGGCTGGCGACGACGGAGTGATGCCACAGACCATTGAGGCCATTAACCACGCGCGGGCCGCTGAGGTCCCGATCGTTGTTGCAATCACAAAGATTGATCGCCCTGACGCTGACCCAATGCGCGTCAAGCAGCAGCTAGTAGAGCAAGGTCTCGTCCCTGAAGAGTGGGGCGGCGACACTGTTGTTAACGAGGTTGCGGCGATGGAGGGGCTAGGCGTAGACGAGCTCCTCGAGTCGATCCTCTTAGTGGCAGAGCTCTACGACCCGCCGCTAGGCGCAGACCCCGATGCTCCAGCTAGAGCATTCGTGCTTGAGTCAAACCTTGATCAAGGTCGCGGACCTGTTGTTACTGCACTAATCGAGCGCGGAACGCTGCGTGTCGGTGACCCCATCGTTGCTGGTGGAGGTTGGGGCAAGGTTCGTGCGATGTTCAACCACAAGGGTGAGAGCGTTAAGGAGGCTGGTCCTTCAACCCCGGTTGAGGTTCTTGGTCTCGATGCTGTTCCGCTCGCTGGTGATGAGCTGCGTGTTGCACCTAGCGACAAAGTGGCCCGCACCGTCGCAGAGGCGCGCGCACGTCGTCGCCGTGCTTCGAACATGACGCATCCGACAATTCTTGCTGGTGGAGCACGTCTAGAGGACATTTTTGCGATGGTTGAGCGCGGCGAGACCGCTACGTTAAACCTTGTTCTGAAGGCTGATGTCCAGGGTTCTCTTGAGGCTTTAACTGACGCTCTTAGGAAATTGGATCAAGATCACCAAGAGGTTCGCCTCTCCTTTGTTCACCGTGCAGTCGGTGGAATCAGTGAGTCAGATATCAACCTTGCAGCGGTATCGAATGCAAGCGTTATCGGCTTCAACGTACGACCCGACCGCAAGGCGCGGGCACTCGCTGAGCACGAGAAGGTTGAGATGCGCCTCTACGAGGTCATCTACCAGATTCTTGATGACGTCAATAAGGCGCTTCTTGGTCTCCTTAAGCCAGAGTTTGAAGAGGTCGTCACTGGAGATGCAGAGGTTCGAGAAATATTCTCAGTGCCGCGTATCGGGAAAATCGCTGGATGCTTTGTGCGTAACGGTGTCATTACTCGTGGCTCCCAGGTGCGTTTCCTCCGAGAGGGAACGATCATCTGGAAGGGCTCGATTGCATCGCTTCGTAGATTCAAAGAAGATGCACGAGAGGTGCGCGATGGGTTCGAGTGCGGTATTGGTCTCGAGAACTTCCAGGACCTCAAGCCGGGCGACATCATCGAGACCTTCGAGCTTAAGGAGATCGCCCGAACGTCCTGAGTGGCGTTAAGGCGGCGAGGGAGGCTAAGTCGTGAGCGGACGTAACACGCCTCGGCAGTACCCGCGTTCTGCGCGCGTTAACGAGGTAGTTCAGCAAGTAATTGCAGAGGAGCTCGAGAGGCTCTCGGATCCGCGCCTTGGCTTCGTGACCATTACTGGTGTCGATGTATCTGCGGATCTTCGGCATGCCGATGTGTTCTACACGGTGCTAGGCAGCGAGCAGGAGCACATAGATACTGCGGCTGGACTCAAGGCAGCGAAGTCTCTGCTGCGCTCAACGCTTGGGCGCCAAGTGCGCATGAAATATCTGCCGGATCTGCATTTTGCCGAGGACCCAGGCCTTGAGCAGGGGCTGCGAATAGAGGCGATTCTGCGCGAAATACAGGACAAAGAAAAAGCGCAGACCGAGGCGATGGCAATTGATGACGAGGGTCTCGCTAGCGAAATAGCAGCAGCGCTCGCAGATCCAAGTGAGCCAGAGGCTTGACAAACTCAATCGAGACCTCGCTAGCCCTAGCGGTTCAAGCCATCGAGTCGAGCGACGAAGAGATTGCACTTGCGTGTCACATAACCCCCGATGGGGATGCCCTTGGCTCAATGCTGGCGTTTCATCTTGCACTTCGGTCACAAGGGCGTAAATCGGTCGCTTCATTCTCAGAGCCATTTATCGTTGCGGATCATTACCGTGGTTTGAGTGGGCTCGATGCTCTAACCCCGCCATCTGATTACCCTGCAGAGCCTCCCCTGATGATCACCTTCGATGTCGGTTCGATCGACCGTCTTGGTGGTCTAACGCATGCGGCTGAGTCGGCACGAGAGTTGATAGTGCTTGATCACCACGTCTCCAATACTCGCTTTGGAACCATCAACGTGATCGACCCGAATGCTGCAGCAACCGGGGTAGTGGTGCGACGGCTCCTGTCGATGCTTGGAATACCGCTTACGCGCGATGTAGCGATAAATCTCTACTCGGCGCTGATCTGCGATACAGGGCGTTTTCAATATGAGTCGACGACGTCAGATGTTTTTGAGTTGGCATCCGAACTCGCTTCCTTTGATCTTCCGATACCAGAGTTGAGCAGGAGCCTCTTCGAGGAGCATCGTTTCGCTTACCTAGGGCTGATGGGGGAGGCAATCTCCAAGATGGTTCTTGAGCCGGAGAGTTCCTTCGTGTGGCTTTCACTTACACAGGACATGCTGAGCCGCCATGACTGCACACTCGATGAAGCAGAGGGCCTCATCGACATTGTGCGCAGAGCCCGAGAGGCCGAGGTTGCCTGCATCCTTAAAGAGGAGGTCGATGGTTCGATCAAGGTAAGCCTGAGGTCCGTCGGCACTACAGATGTATGCAGAATCGCTCAAGCAAATGGTGGCGGGGGCCACAGGTTCGCGGCGGGCTTTACTAGCCACCTCGATGTGGACGCCACCCTTGGTGTCATTCGGGCAGCGCTGTAGCGCTCGCTTAGCCTGCACTCTATGGACGGGCTCGTTGTAGTAGATAAGCCCTCGGGTTGGACATCCCATGACGTCGTTGCGCGTATGCGCCGGATTTTTGGACAGAAGCGCGTAGGGCATGCAGGGACACTTGACCCCGATGCAACCGGGATACTGCTTGTAGGCCTTGGGCGTGCAACACGCCTGCTTAAGTATGTTCAGGAGACAGGGAAAGTCTACGAAGGCGTCGTTTCCTTTGGTATTGCAACGGATACTCTCGACGCCGCTGGAGTTGAGCTGCAGCGGGAGCCGATGTCTTTTTCGAGGGCAGACTTAGAGAGCGCGAAGTCGAGATTTATTGGCGACATTGAGCAGATCCCGCCGATGGTCTCAGCAATAAAAATCGGGGGCAAGCGTCTGCATGAGTTGGCGCGTGAAGGGATCGAGGTTGAGCGCCCTCCACGCCCTGTTCATATCTCAAGCATTGAGATCTCGAATTTTCAAGATGGCCCTTTCCCCACTGCGGCGATAACTGTTGCGTGCGGAAGTGGTACCTACATTCGTACGCTCGCGGCTGACCTCGGAACTGCGCTCGGTGGATACGCTCATCTCCAGAGTCTTCGCCGTACTTTTGTCGGTACGTTCGGTCTTGCCGAGGCGCACTCGCTCGAGGCGGTCGAGGCCGATCCTGCTGCCTGCACACTTAGCCCAGCGAGCATGGTTCGAGATCTAGCCTCAATCGCTCTCGACCCTCCGCAATCTGCTGTAGTTCGCCACGGAGGGGTATTCGCTCTAGATGCGCTCCCAATTGGTGATACCGAGGGCCCCTTTGCTTTGCTTGACGAAGGCGAACTCATCGCCGTCTACGAGCGAAGAGGGTCTGGATTAAAAGCCTCAGTAGTCGTCGCCCTTCCAGTGGAGTCAGCATGACCAGAATTGTGTGGGAATCGGAGGTCAACACTAAGTGGTCTGATGGTTGTGTCGTCACAATTGGCGTATTCGATGGCGTGCATGAAGGCCATCGTCGTGTGCTTCAACTCGTAAGGGAGTTGGCCGATGCTCGCGGATTAGATGCGGTATGCGTGACCTTTGATCGCCACCCAGCCCAAGTAGTGCGCCCAGACTCCGCTCCGCGTCTACTCACGGGCTTAGATCACAAGCTTGATCTGATTGCAGAGACTGAGCTTGCAGACATAGTTGTCGTCATTGGATTCGACGAGCAGCGTTCTCAAGAGTCTGCGGAGGATTTCGTAAACGAAGTACTTGTGGAGCGACTCGGTGCGCGCCTCGTTGTGGTCGGGGCTGATTTTCACTTCGGGCATGCTCGGGCTGGGAATGTGGCGATGCTCGATGCGGTAGGTGCCGACCTTGGGTTTGAGGTACTCGGCTTAGGGCTAGTGGCGCCCCCGGATGACCCAGGGCACGTGGCTTACTCCTCGACAAGAATCCGAGAGCTTCTCTCGACTGGGGATGTCCGAAGCAGCTCGTCCATGCTGGGGAGGCCCCATGAGGTCCGCGGAGTGGTCGCCCACGGGGATGCTCGCGGGCGCGAGATCGGATTCCCGACGGCGAATGTCTTGGTCTCCGAGGAGATACTCCTGCCCTCAGATGGCATCTATGCCGGCATTCTCCTAACAAGCGACGGGGTTGAGCACCCTTCAGCGATAAGCCTTGGGCGTCGCCCGACCTTCTATGCGGATCAGGGCTACTCGCTCTTGGAGGCCCACCTCCTTGATTTTGAGGGCGACCTATACAACCAGATGGTGGCCGTTCGATTCGTGGACTGGATCCGTGGTGAAGCGAAATATGACTCCGTTGAGGCCTTAATCGCCCAGATTCAGCGAGACTGCGACAGTGCCAGAGAGATTCTTGGCGCCTGAGCAGTTCTTCAAAGGATTGCTGAGGGGTCTCGTTAAAGGTCCGAGAGGCCCCGAAGGCTGCCTGCGTGCTACCCTCACCCGGTTCCCCAGATAGTTGGGGAGGCCCGATAGAGGGCTGATCATCTCCACCTCCCATCCACACCCGAAGGAAAAGTTTTTAGCGCGTATGCCCAACAAGACCGCAACAATCACCGAGCACCGCCTCCACGAGACCGATACCGGATCTCCCGAGGTGCAGGTCGCGATCCTTACGGAGCGCATCAACCACCTGACTGAGCACTTGAAGATTCACAAGAAGGATCATCACTCACGTCGCGGTTTGCTCATCCTTGTAGGTCGCCGTCGGCGTCTACTTAACTATCTGACCAACAATGACATCGCGCGTTATCGCGTTCTCATTGCGAAGTTAGGCCTCCGCCGGTAACGACGGATACCGGGAGCGGCGAGTGCCGCTCCCTCTCTACATCGGCACCCGATCGCGGGGGTCGATGCCACCCACCACGCGAGCCCCGGTAGGGGGTTGTCAGTGGCCAGGGTTTGAGACGATCTTCTTCTCCTCGAGCCGTGACCACTGGGAACCGCCACCCCTCGCAACCAACACGAGAGGAGCGCGTTCCAATGACGGACGCCATCCGAGTCTCCGGCCCCATAAATGCTGCCGGACTCACAATGACATTAGAGACTGGCAAGCTTGCCAAACTCGCTGCAGGTGCTGTGCTAGTCACAGTCGGCGAGACAACACTTCTATCTACAGTCGCAACCTCAAAGCCGCGTGACGGCATTGACTTCTTCCCGCTAACGGTTGATGTTGAGGAGCGCATGTACGCAGCTGGAAAGATCCCCGGCTCATTCTTCCGTCGTGAAGGTCGCCCTGGAGAGTCTGCAATTCTTACTTGCCGCCTCACCGACCGACCCCTTCGCCCAGCGTTCCCTGCCGACTTCCGCAACGAGGTTCAGGTAATTGCAACAATCCTTGGCGTAGACCTAATCAACCCGCACGACATCCCCTCCATCAACGGAGCATCGGCTGCACTTACCGTCTCGGGTATCCCGTTCGACGGCCCAATTGGTGCAGTTCGTATGGCCCACCTTGATGGCGAGTGGGTTGCACACCCAAGCTATGCAGACGGAGATTCTTCAACCTTTGAACTCGTTGTTGCTGGTCGCCGTACGGATAGTGGCGACATTGCAATCATGATGGTCGAGGCTGGTGGCACCGAGGGCTCATGGAAGCTCTACGAGGCCGGAGCACCGAAGGTGACCGAAGAGGTCATCGCCGGTGGACTCGATGCAGCGAAGGAGTGGATCGATGCTTCGATCGAACTTCAGCTCAATCTTCGCGCAGCAGTTGAGGCCGCTAATGGCCCGATCGCACCAATCCCTTACGGCGCAAATGTCGATTACTCGGTAGAGGTATTCGAGGCAGTCGCAGGCGAGGCACGCGACTCGACCGCCAAGGCAATGGCGATCGCTGACAAGACCGATCGCAATGATCGTCTCGCTGAGCTCGAGGCAGCACTCCTTGCAAACCTCGTTGGTAACTCAGATGCACCTGGTGTATTCAACGACCGCGCAGGTGAGGTTAAGAAGGCCTTCCGTTCGCTCCAGAAAGAAGTTGTACGTAGCCGCGTTGTAAACGAGGGTATTCGTATCGACGGGCGTGGCACAGCGGATCTTCGTCCGCTCTCTGCAGAGGTCGGCATCTTGAGCACCGCTCACGGAACTGGACTCTTCCAGCGTGGTGAGACTCAGGTTCTCTCGGTAACCACACTCGGTATGCCGCGCATGGAGCAGATGCTCGACACCATTGGTGTTGACGACCGCAAGCGCTACATGCACCACTACAACTTCACGCCTTTCTCCACCGGTGAGACCGG
>CAMDSG010000017.1 GCA_945907055.1 Bifidobacterium breve
ACTTGGAAACTTCGCGGTGCGCCGGTAAATGTCAATTACCGCTATCTCGAGGATGAACTCATCTACCTCCTTGATAACTCAGACGCAGAGGTTCTTCTATTCCATGGAGTACTCGGCACACACGTAGCGAGCGTCATGGATCGCGTCCAGAATGTAAAAGTATTCGTTCAGGTCGATGACGGCCACACGCTTATTGATGGAGCCCATGCCTATGAGGATCTCATCGCTAACGCCACACCCATGGAGCGAGTCGAGCGTGACGGAGAGGACCTATACATTCTCTACACAGGCGGAACTACCGGAATGCCTAAGGGAGTGATGTGGCGCGTCGATGACCTATACCGCGCACTGGTTCCTTCGGTACTCTCATTATCTGGCATCTCCGCCCCTGAGCAGAACGAAGAGCATGGAGAGATAGCACTCAAGGTTGCAGAGAAGGGGAACACCGCCACACATCTTCCAGCCTCTCCGCTCATGCACGGAACCGGCTTCATGACCTCCCTGCAGTCGCTTACCACCGGGGGATCTATATGCACGCTTGAGCAGCGCAACTTCAGTGCAACTGAGTTATGGGAGGCCGTCGAGACGGCAAAAGTTACACAGATGGCGATTGTTGGGGATGCATTTGGAAAGCCAATGGTTGCAGCGCTTGAGGAGGCCGAGGCTGGAGGAAAGACATATGACCTATCAACGCTTCGAATGCTCATCTCATCGGGAGTGATGTGGACATCGCCCGTAAAGGAGGCCCTTATGGAGCGCGGAGAGTTCATCTGCCTCGACTCTCTAGGGTCGAGCGAGGGCGCAGGCTTTGCCAATCAAGTCTCCACAAAGGGATCTACCTCCAAGACTGCACGCTTCTCAATCGGCGCATTTACAAAAGTCTTCACCGAGGACGGACGCGAAGTAGAGCGCGGAAGCGACGAGATAGGAATCCTCGCTCTCGGCGGACCTATTCCGTTTGGCTACTACAAGGATCCAGAGAAGTCTGCCGCAACATTTCGCGAGTACAACGGCGATCGTTACTCAGTACCCGGAGACTTCGCAAAGGTCCTTGAGGACGGAACAATCGAACTACTAGGGCGCGGCTCAGTTGTGATCAACACCGGCGGAGAGAAGGTCTTCCCCGAGGAGGTTGAGGAGGCAATCAAACTGCACCCAGCAGTCTTTGATGCGCTAGTTGTAGGTCTGCCCGATGATCGATTCGGCGAGTCGATTACTGCAGTAGTGGCGCTAAACGCTGGCCAACAGGCAACTGAGGAAGAGATCGCAGACGCGGTTCGCGGGCACCTAGCAGGCTTCAAGCGACCTCGTCGCGTCATCCTTGTAGATCGCGTCGTGCGCGGGCCTAATGGCAAGGCCGACTACGCATGGGCCAAAGAGACCGCTAAATCTTCACTGGCTTAACTGAAGAGAGACTCACGCCCGTTATGGACGATGGAGCGCAGCAAGCTGCATCGTCGCTCTCAGACTGCTCGCTCATAAAATCTGAGTCCGCAGTCTTCACATACCACTCCCATCGCGCTCCGTCTGGGTCACTTACCCATGTCTCAACCTTCTCGGCAAAGCAGCAGATTGTGTCGTCTATTCCGGTTGTGGTGAGCCCCGCTGCACTTAGTCTTGACTCAGCGGAGACAACCTCATCAGCGCTCTCCGTCTCAACTCCAAGATGGTTAATGGTTCCGCCTTCTGCACCCTCAAATAGAACGAGTTTCAAAGGCGGATCGACAACTGCGAAATTTGCGTAACCAGGCTTGCGTTTTGCCGGGCCAACACCAAAGAGACGGGTGTAGAACTCAACCGCCGCGTCGAGGTCGCTCACGTTAAGGGCTAACTGCAGTCGAGCCATTTACTCCTGCTTTCACTATGTTGAGAAGGTCTTAAAGTTGAGAAGGTCTTAAAGTCGAGAAGGTCTCTACTAACTCACATTAGCGAATTAGAGAGCGCGGCCGAAGGCGCGCCCAAATCGTCTCGCGTGACACTTGGCGCTGGGCAAGCAGACGCGAAGAAGCGGCCTATCTCTAGGCCGCTTCTTCAACGTTCACAGCGCATATCTCTCGCGCCCCTCTATGGAGGAGCAATCAAGTAATAGCGTTACTTCTTCTTCTTTGTCGTAACAAGCTTTCCAAGAATGTCGCGGCTCGAGAGAATGAGGAGGTCCTCACCATCGACAGCGACCTCGGTGCCTCCGTACTTGGAGTAGATCACGGTGTCGCCGACAGCAACATCGAGAGGAATTAGCTCGCCGGTAGTCTCAGAGCGACGCCCTGGTCCGACTGCAAGTACCTCGCCCTGCTGGGGCTTCTCCTTCGCAGAGTCAGGGATTACAAGACCACTAAAGGTGGTCTCCTCGGCCTCGGCGGTGCGAACAACGATTCTGTCGTCAAGCGGTTGGAGGTTCATCTGGTGGAACTCCTAGTGGGGATTGGCCCTTATAGGGCGGGGATCGGATCTGCTCACTTGGACCGGTAGGTCTTTACCCTGAAGGCCTTTACCCTTGCGGGTTTTGGCACTCCCGGGGTGCGAGTGCTAAGGAACCTACCAATTGAAGCGCCCCGGCGGCAAGGCGGGGGGATTTTAGGTTCAGATCCCCATTCTTAGGGCACTAGCGAGCCCCAAACAGCCCCGACGAGCCGCCCTCTGCGCTCAGGCGATACTCGGCAGGACCAATCCTGGTATCGCCCCGTCATCGAGCGGAGTCGGTCCGTCAGAGAGGAGTCGAAAATGGGCTGCTGCTGCGATCATCGCTCCGTTATCAGTACAGAGGTCATGGCGCGGAAGGAGCGCTCTCCTGCCACTCTTCTCGGCGACCTCGGCTACTCGAGCTCGGAGTCGAGAGTTCGCGGCCACTCCGCCACCAAGGACAAGGGTGCGCGCGCCTATTTGATCTGCGGCCTTCTCAAGTTTGTAGACGAGTGTCTCCACCACCGCTTCTTGAAATGACGCAGCAATATCATGCGCCGGGCGATCGGGGTTGCGACGAATCTCAAGCATGACCGCCGTCTTCAAGCCAGAGAAAGAAAAATCAAGCCCTTCGTTAAGCATGGGGCGCGGGAATACAACGCTATTCGGGTCACCATCTTTGGCAATGCGGTCAATGACAGGTCCACCTGGGTAACCAAGACCAAGCGCACGCGCCACTTTGTCGTAAGCCTCACCAGCGGCATCATCGACAGTCTGCCCAAGTATTCGGTAGCGCCCGGTCCCCTCCATCGAGACGATCATCGTGTGGCCACCTGATACCAGGAGAACCGCCATCGGCATCTCAACACTTGGGTCCTCTAACCACGCCGCATGTAGGTGCGCCTCAAGATGATGAACCCCTACATAAGGCACGTCAAGCACAAGTGCAAGAGCCTTCCCTGCGCTTACTCCAACGAGAAGCGCGCCTGCCAAACCCGGGCCATGGCATGCGGCGACTGCGTCTAAGTCTCCAAGGCTTGCCCCTGCTTCATCTAAAGCCCTTGTAATTACAGCATTAATTGACTCGAGGTGAGCACGACTCGCTACC
This sequence comes from Bifidobacterium breve, assembly GCA_945907055.1. Classification (GTDB taxonomy): domain Bacteria; phylum Actinomycetota; class Acidimicrobiia; order IMCC26256; family IMCC26256; genus IMCC26256. The sequence goes on from CAMDSG010000017.1 coordinate 3,509, forward strand.
TCAGGAACAACACCACCAAATCGTGCGTGGAGTTCGACTTGGGTCGAGATCACATTCGAACGAATATCTAATCCATCGACCACAACTGCGGCCGCAGTCTCATCACATGAAGTCTCAATCCCAAGAATTGTTGTCATTGGGGCGCTCCGCCAAAAACTCTGGGCAACTCAAACCTCGTGCTTGACGCGTAACGCAACGAGTACTGAGCGAGGAGTTCCCCATACTCAGCGGCATCAACATCTCGAACCCACATAATGAACGCGTCCTCTGCGTTGTCTTGGTAGTAACCCTTTCGAGCACCTACAGATACGAATCCAAATCGTTTATAGAGCCCCTGTGCAGCGCGATTCGATGCACGAACCTCAAGAGTCATTGCATTTATGCCACGCTCAAGCGCCGACTTGGCGAGTCCAAGCATGAGCCTCATCCCGATAGCACTGCGCTGCACCTTTGGGTCCACAGCAATCGTTGTTATATGGCCCTCATCACCAACGAACATGATCCCTGCATATCCGATGACCCGACGTCCATCGCGTGCTACCAAGTATGCACGGCTCTCTTTCAAATCCAGTTCACCGAGCATGAGTGTGCGCGACCACGGTCGCTGGTAAACCTGCTTCTCTATTGCAATTACAGACGGCAGGTGACGACGACGCATCGGGGTGATATCGATCGTCACGCCCTCCATCACTTGCCCTCCTTATTCCAATTCATCTCCGCGTCACTCTTGCGCAGATAGCGGGGGCGCACCGAGTCGGCTAGTTGGCCCAATCCATTCTCAAGGTCCCTCGATGCCCTAAGAACTAGGACTCCACCGCTCGGCACTGCGTACTCGGGGCCAGCAACCTCGATTGCGTCATATCCCGCGAAAATCTCTGCGTAGACATATGCGCCACCCCCGACAACTAGGACTCTCTCTCTAGTCTCGAGCAACCGATCCAAAAATACCTGTGCAGATCCCACCTCATCATCAGTGAGGCGCTCAATCCTTGGCTCTCCATTCTCTAGTACCCCGGTTCTATATGTTGCGCAGAACACTTCTTTGCGACGTGCATCGAGCACAGATGCGAGAACTCGTCCATCGCGAGCATGGGGTTCAGCGAGAATGTCGAGTGTCGATACTGGCACCACTGGGACTCCAAGAGCATGAGCCATTGTCATAGCAGTAGTTACGCCAACTCTTAAACCCGTGAATAGTCCAGGGCCGATCCCCACACCTACTGCATCGAGGTTCTTTGGGTGCAACCCAGTCTCAGCGAATAGCAACTGCAGAGCGGGTGCGAGCACCTCTGCATGGCGTCGATCTGCCGGGAGGCTTGACTCGCCAAGAATTACACCATCCACTGCGATCGCAATACTGACATGACTAGTTGCGGTATCTATCCCAAGAATTGTTGTCACTGCAGGGCACCTACAAGTCTCTGTAGATCATCTGATCGGCTACTCCAGGCCTCGCCAAATGTTTGGAAGACGAGCAAGCGATCGCTATCCGCTCCATCTGGAAGTAATGAGATTGTTATCTCAAGACGCTCATCGCCGAGAGCATCGAGAGCGGCGTCACCCCACTCGACAATGGTGACGCCGATATCTAGAACTTCGTCGATACCAAGATCTAAGACTTCCTGGAGATGCCCCAAGCGATAAACGTCGAGATGCTGGAGAGGGAGGCGACCAATGTATTCACGAACAACTGTGAATGTTGGGCTCAGCATTGGCTCGCTGACCCCTAGACCAGCTCCGATTCCCTGAGCGAGTGCAGTCTTGCCGGCACCTAAATCTCCGCTGAGGATAATTAAATCTCCCTCACACAGAATCGCAGCGAGGGCTCCCCCAAGAGCGCGAGTTGTCTCGACACTATGAGTGATTAAAGAGACCGGGGTCATTGCTTCACTCCCAAGGAGTTGCCAAGCAACGCAACTCTGATCGCCTCGAAGTCGCTGCGAGCCTCAATGAGGCCAGCGGCTCCGCGACGCGCAACTGCAGCGGGGTGGAGTACGGGGATAAGCACGCCCCCACGGTATGCGACAGGGCTCCCTCTCAACTTAGTGATCCCGGTCTTTGTCTCTAAAAGCAGTTTTGTTGCAAAATTTCCCAGGGTTACTAGCACTCGAGGCGAGATGCACTCAATCTGCGAAGTGATGATCGGGGCGCAGGCTTCTACCTCACTTGGATCTGGATCTCGATTGGCGGGGGGACGACACTTAACGACATTGGAGATGTAGACCTGATCTCGCGTGAGGCCAATCCCCTCGATCAAACTTGTGAGCAGTCTCCCGCTGCGCCCTACAAAAGGCTGACCGGTCAAGTCCTCCTGCGCTCCGGGGGCCTCACCGACAAACATCAGATCTGCGCTGGGATTACCTGAACCGAATACGACATTGGTGCGCGTCTCACAGAGACTGCAGTTGCGGCATATGAGTGCATCGGTTCTTAAAGAGTCAAGCGACTGCATTTAACTCGACTCGCAGAGGTGCTTAGGAGCCTGAGCTCGCAGGACTGTGCTGCACTCTGCGCGCGAAGGAAGAAATCAATTCGTTGACAAGTTCAGTACGCTCGAACATGAGCATGTGCCCTCCCCGTGGAACAATCTCTAGCGACGCACCAGGAATTGTCGCAGCTATTCGTCGTGACTCCGCTGGAGGAGTCAGAACATCTGCTGTGCCACTTATCACAAGCGTCGGAATCGTGATAGACGCAATTTGCTCCACGAGGTCGAGATTCAGGAGTGCTCGTCCGGCGGCCTTACGCGTCTCGGTCGGGCACTCAAGAACCATTTCACGCGTTAGCTCGATGTGGCTAGGCAGCGCCTCGCTCCCAAACCCAACACGGCTCATTAAATAGCCAAGATCGCGTCGATTGAGCAGCCCGGTGACGTCAGGGCCACGGGCACTAAGCGCACCAACAAAACGGGCGAGTCCTTCGTGGCCCGAGAGCGGGGTGCGCGCCATTGAAGAGAGCATCACTATGCCAGAGACTCGCTCGGCTGCAATCTCGGGGAACGTCACCATGAACGCCAGTACTGCGATGCCACCCATTGAGTGACCCACTAAAACCGCGTCATGCAGATCCATTGACTCAAGGACCATTCGCACATCCCAAGCAAGGTTCTCAATGGTGTGACCAGTGGAGCCTGCGACCGACCCGCCATGCCCGCGGTGGTCAAAAGCGATAGCCCGAAACCCCGCCTCTGGAAGGAACTCCATCTGCTTCGCCCAAGTTCGCACTGAGAGTGTGACTCCATGCGAGAGAACTATTGCAGGCCCCTTGCCCCTACTAATCGCGTTGATGACGCCACCGTCGTGACTCGGGAAGGTATGCGTCTCATCAAACTCTGGCATGAACTCGTTGAGTGCGTCGGGGTCTTCCTGCCTGCGTGATCGGCGAACCGAAGCCTGCTCTGCACCCCAGACTGCGGCGGCTGTGGCTGCGACTACGGCGAGACCCACGAAGGTTTTATTGCGTGCGCTCATTCTCTGTACTCCCTCGGAACCCGCGGGCCAATCCCACAGACAATTTCATATGCAATCGTATTCAGTCGACCGGCCCATTCGCTTGCTGTTATCTCCTGATCCCCTTGTTTTCCTAAGAAAACAACCTCGTCGCCGATAGCTATATCGACATCGCCAACATCGACTAGGAGTTGATCCATTGTGATGGTCCCTGCTATCGGGAATCGCTTCCCTGCAATTAGGACTTCTCCACCTACTTCGCCGAGACGCCTCGGCACTCCATCTGCGTAGCCGACTGGAATCGTCGCAATTGTTGAGGCACTCATTAATTCATAGCGCTGTCCGTAAGAGAGCCGATCACCTGCGCTGAGCCGCTTAACGAATGTCACTTCGCTCGTAAAGCTAAGGGCTTGAGTTAGACCGTTGAGTGGCTCAAGCTCGGGGCTGGGAGCGATGCCGTAAATCGTAATTCCGAGGCGCACCATGCTGAACAGCGCACTCGGGCGGGTAAGCGCAGCAGCGGAGTTAGCGCAGTGTGTAATGACTGGATTAATTCCAGCGCTCTCAAGATCGGCGAGAACCGTCCTAAATCGCTCGAGCTGCGTCTCCACGAACTCGGAGTCGGCCTCATCTGCAGTCGCGAAATGCGTGAACACTCCCTCGAGAGTTAGGCCGGAGTCCGCAGCTATTCGCTGCGCTAGGGCCAGAGCGTCCTGCGTGGTGCACCCAACTCGGTGCATACCAGTATCGACCTTAAGGTGTACTGGTATCACCTCACCAGCGTCTCGAGCAGCACGCCCCAGCGCATCTATACCTCCGGCTGTGTAGACCGTTGATGTAAGTGAATTGGCTACAACTGCATCAGCAACATTCTCTGGGGGTTCAGACAAGAGGAGAATTGGGGCTGTAATCCCTGCATCGCGGAGCAGTGCACCCTCCTCAACTATTGCTACCCCTAGGCGTGTTGCACCAGCCTCTAACGCACAACTCGCAATTTGTACGGCTCCATGCCCGTAAGCATCCGCCTTCACAACCGCAAGAACCTCGGCCGGAGCAGAGTCGCTAACTAGGCGTCGAATATTGGATCGAACCGCTGCGAGATCGACCTCGACTCGTGCCGGGCGAAAACGTGGGGTCACTTTGTCCGTGCGAGGTGGCGTATTACATCTCCTCTGGCGACAATACCTACGACCTTGCCATTACCGTCGATAACCGGTACGTGAGTGACCTGCTTGTCATGCATAAGAGTGGCGAGATCTTCTAGAGAAGTATCCGGCCCCACTGTCTCGGGATCAGTCTGCATAAGTTCCGCGACTGTGGATGCCGCAGCGATGCGCAGTTCCTCATCGAAACGCTTCAAGTGGCTGGGCAGAGTGAACTCGATACCAGGCAGAAGCGCAATCGTTGTCGGTACATGAATACCGGCTTCTCGCAGTAGCAGGTCTTCGTCCCGAAGTAGACCAACAAATTCGTCTGCGTCATTCACCACAGGGACTGCACCGATGGAGCCATCGGCGAGGACTGTTGCGACCTCAATAATGCTCATATCTGGGTGGACTGTTCTGACATCTGAGGTCATAACTTCGCTGACAATCGCCATTGGGGCTCCTGGTGCTCTGGTTGATTATTGATGTTGCTCTGTCATCGTGCCACTAAATCTGGGCCATGCAGCGGGCAACGCAGAGACTATGTCGCTGGCCACTAGGCAAGTATGCCCCGCGAAGTCGCTCGCGCGGCAGTGGAGCCAAGCCCCCGCCGCAGCGGCCTGCCCGGGAGAGAGGCCTGAGGCCAGCAGAGCGGCGATAACTCCGGCCAGAACATCACCCGATCCCGCAGTCGCAAGCCATGGACCCCCTACATTTACGATGTACGCAACTCCATCGGGCTCGGCGATCACGGTCGTTGGGCCCTTTAGGAGCACCGTGGCGGCCGATGCTCGAGCCAAGCCGCGAGCGGCAGCGACTCGATCTGAGCCGACCAGCCCCGAGAGTCGCTCAAACTCGCCCTCATGAGGTGTGAGTATGACTGGGCCGAGCCCTGCATTCGAACGCCCCTGGAGAGAAGAGAGATCGCCACCGAGTGCATTGAGTCCATCTGCATCTATAACTATTGGGGCCACGACCCCCTCAATGAGTGCCCTCACTACCCCCGCAACCCCATGCTCTGAGCCGAGGCCCGGGCCGATTAGTACTGCGTCGAATCGCTGAGCGGCCTCTATCAAATACTCCGCCGAGTCGCTATTTAGATGCCCCTCCTGGCCCAAGGGGATGCCGCGTGTAATTACCTCGCTGCCCAGTCGCAGCGAATCGGCCAGCGATTCGGCGCGATATGGATCTGGCGAATATACGACCACAACCCCCGACCCAGCCCTCAAGGCGCTAGCAGCGGAGAGGTGCGGCGCCCCGGCCATCCCAGGAGATCCCCCGATGACCATGACCGGACCAAGCCCCCACTTATGGGCTTTCGCCGCTCGTAACGGAATCCATTCGCGAACATCCTGCTCGTCGACTAACCCGAGCAGAGTGCCGTCGCCGATCTCTATTCCTATCTGCGAGACCGTAACGGCTCCGGCAAGGCCTCGCCCTGGTTCGAATAGCAGTCCGGGTTTCAGTGCGCCGAATGTAACTGTGCGGTCAGCGCTCACAGAGGTGCCGAGCGTCTCGCCGGTAAGGCCCTGAACCCCGCTCGGGATGTCGACGGCAACGACTCTAAACGGATGCAGGCCTACCGAGCGCCTAAGTGTCCGCTCTGCGATCCAAGCTGCATCGCCATCGAGTGCTCCGTGAAATCCGGTTCCGAACATCGCGTCCACCAGGACATCGCAGCGCTGAATCTCTCGGGCCACCGCAGACCGATCGAGTGGCGAAGTCAACGAAAAGACGTGGCACCTCACGCCTCGAGAACGTAGAAATCTGGCTGCGACTAATCCATCGGCTCCGTTATTGCCTGGACCGCAGATAACTACTGCCCTCTTTGCGTAAGCCCCGCCGAGAACAGCTAGAACCTCGCGCCCCACAGCGCGACCCGCACGCTCAACTAGGGCATCGAAGGGAGTACCCGAATCAATGGTGCGACGGTCTGCCTCTGCCATCTCGGTAGGGGTCAGGACCCTCTGCATCCGACTAGCCCAAGGCGAGGGCGACTGCCATCGCGTTACTCGATGTATGAGATAGCGAGATCCGCCACTCGCTCACACCTCGCGTCTCAGCTAGACGTGCAGCCCTGCCGTGGAGCAGGAGAAGCGGCTCCCCGCTGGAGTCGCGTTGCACCTCAACGTCTCGAAGAGCGAAGCCTCCTAGACCCACACCGAGCGCCTTCATCACTGCTTCCTTAGCGGCGAAACGCACTGCTAACCCTGGAACCGTGTCGCGACGCTCCTCGAGAGAGAATCGCTCGCTCTCAGTAAAACAGCGCTTCACTAACCCTGGTCTTCGAATAAGCACTGCACGAAATCGATCAATATCAAGAAGATCTGCACCCATGCCTACGACGTTGCTCACCTCTCGCGCCACCGATCAGCGAGCGTGTAGACCGGGACTGTCAAGAGATCGGCCATCGATACGCCACCGAGGAGCGCGTCGTCAAATGTCGGTTCAGTCTCTGTGACCGCGCTGCGGATAGCAGCGTAACGATTCCGGTAACCAGACAACACGCCTCGGGCTACCTCCGGCATGAGCTGCTCGTGGAGTTCAAGGTGCAGAAGGGTAAGCCCAACGCAGTCAGAACCCTTCACCTCGGGGACAATCACAACGATCCGACCATCACTTCGACCCCGAGCAATCGTGACCTCTCCCTCAACTGCGACAAGTTGTTTCGTACCACGCAATCGCGGGTCTCTCTCAGTTCGCGATGTCAGCGTTGCACCTATTCCAGCGCTCTCCACTACTGCGATTACAGCGTTATCCGATGCAGGGTCTCCATCGATTCGATAGCGCGTAGATCCCTCTACCCGCTCAACTGCCGCGTCAAGCGCAACCAGTGTGCGCAGAACGCGATACCCGAGAGTGTCGCGTGCGGCACCAGCAGCAAGGACTGCCTGAACTAGCGGGGCGCGCAGCAGGGCATCGTCTGAACGCGATATTCCTACGGTGACCGTCTTGGCCTGATGCTTAATCGCATCAATTGGTCGGGTCAGTTCGTCAATTGCGAGCGTCAATGCGGTAGTTAGCCACTCAATGACGACCGAGGGCGTCCCAACAATCCCCCACTCAACAGCGAACACATCAAGTGGCACAATCCCAGTTGCATACCTAAATAACGAAGCAAGCCGCACAGCGGTACCCGCCTCTAAAGAACCGTCATATCCGCCTACACGAAGCATGCCGAAGAAGCGCTCCGCTAGAGGACCGATTGTCTCACTGAGAGTTGAGTATCCGCTCTGGTCGATTAGCTCTGACGATACGTATGCATCCTCAATTGCGGCGCGCGACTCGCGGAGCGGAATCGCTGATGCGTCTATTGCTAATGCTGCCTCGTATCCGAATAGATGACCAGCCATAGCGGAGAGGACGAAACCTAAGTCGGGGTGCGTAACCGGGACCGGGAAGGTTGCGATTGCCGATCCGAAGCGCTCCTCTCCGTCATTCACAAATGCGATCGCCGTGGCCTTATGGGCTCTATAAATAGCGAGTTCCTTCGCAACATCGTCAGCGATTGAGCCACTTAGGCCAGCGGCACAGACCAAAATTAAAGGCTCTGCTGAGAGGTCAATATGCTTCTTATCCTCAGTGGCATCACATGCAATTGACTTATAACAAAGCTCGGAGAGTTTGATTCGAATCTCCTGCGCTGCAATGCGATTACGGCCATTGCCTACAACGGCCCAGTAGCGCTTAGCGGGTGCAAAGTTCTCTGCAATTACGCGCGCAGCAGAGCGGCGAGAAAGGACTACCTCCATCGCTGTAGGCAGATCACGCAGAGCGGCGAGAAACTCTTGCCGGTCGCCAAGGTCAGCCCCGACCGCTGAAGCAATCGCAAATGCCAGGAGGAACCCCGCTGCTATCTGAGCGTAGAAAGCCTTTGTGGAGGCAACGCTCATCTCCACGTCTCTACCATCAGAGGTGTAGAGCACTCCATCGCTTCGATCTGTGAGATCACTACCACGTCGATTCACGATCGAGATGACAACAGCACCTCGACTCCTAGCTAAATCAACGGTTCGATTCGTATCGGTTGTTGTTCCGCTCTGACTTATTGCGATCACGAGAGTCTCGGTCATGTCCTCAGTTAGGCGAAACCCTGACAACTCAGTCGCAGGAAGCGCCTCAACAACAAGTCGTGAACTAGCGAGGTCGGCTAGAGCTGCGGCGAGGCTCTGCCCTGCGACAGCAGCGGTTCCCTGCCCAATAACGAGTACACGCCGCAGCGCACCGGCTGACAATCTCTCCCGAATTGCGTCGGGGAGAGCATCGTTACCAACGTCTACAACAAGAGACCCATCGCGCTCGATCAGTTTCGCTCGCAGCGTCTTGCGGAACGAGGCCGGGGACTCCGAGATTTCTTTTAGCAAGAAGTGAGGAAACGCTCCAAGATCTATATCCCTAGTAGTTACTTCTGCGCGCGCCAGATCTTCTGCGCCTACCTCAATCACAGAACCATCATAAGAAAATCGCCTGATTCCAGATAACGAGCCAGCTTGGGTTGCATCGAGCGCAACTATCTGCCCGCGACTCGCCTCCGGATTATCTAGATCACTCGGTGTCTCGCCATCGAGTCGAACGTATTGACTCGCCTCTTCAACAACTCCATAGGGCTCGCTCGCAACTACATACGAGTCATCGGCAAGGCCTATGTAGAGCGCCTGTCCGCTACCCCGCAGAGCAAGCAAGAGTTGGTTTGGATCAGTACCAGAGTGTGCAGCGATCGCCATGCTGCCCTCAAAAGTGGCGACCGTCTTAGAGAACGCTGAGATGAGAGCACCGGAAGCGTCGCTATCACTAGTTAGCTCGGTTCCGCTCGCACTGATTGCTCGCGAGACAAGCGCTGGTATCACTTTCGCGTCTGTGGTTATCTCAGCAGGAATCGAGAGCGAGTTCTGTTCGATCAACTCTCGAAAGTTATCGACATCGCCGTTTACTGCAGCCGCTACGTACGGACCAGCAACTCTCGAGTCAGCAATACCCTCAATATTATTTAGTGGGTGAGCATTAGCCTCTGAGATAATCCCAACACTCGCCCATCGCGTATGCCCGAGTACTGCGATCTGAGGGCTCGCTCCCATGATCGCCAGATGCAGGAGCGCATCCTCCGAGATACTGCGGCGAAGCGCTGCAACGTTGTCACCCAATTCACCTATCTCCGCAGCGGCTTTATAGACAAAGACGAGAGCCCCATCAACTATGCAGACGGCTCCGCTTCGATAAAGCCGCTCATCAGCACGCTGCTCAATAAGTGAAAGCACATCCGGGGCGCTTAGATCGAGCGCAGGGTTTGTTACAAATAGTTGAAGTCCAGCGGAGTCGCGCCCGCGGACCTCTAAGCGATCAATAGCGGAGAGCGCAACCTGAACCGAGTGCATCGCTGCCACCGCTCCATGATTGGTCGCAGGGTCGAGGCCGTTGAGCAGGCCAGCGATTGAGCGAGCGGTCTTGATGCGATCACTACTCACAGCCCACTGGGCGTCTTTTACCTCAATCAAAGCCTCATTGAGTTCCTCTAAGTGGTCTGCATCAACCAAACCAGCATCGAGGATCGACTCGAGCATCACTATGTTCTTGCTTAGCGAGATCGCCATCGACTCCAGCGAAGCCGCTGCGATTGAATCGCTTAAGAGTGCGAGGGCACCCGGCACACCACGGAGCGATTGATCAACAGCACCAATGTGTGCAGCAGCGAGACGGATCTCGGCTGAGGCATCGAGCGCGCCTCCTGAGCTCTCAAGTCCTGAGCTCTCAAGTAACGCGCGGGCAGACTCGAGGTGGCCCCGAGCAAGGCCGAGGTCGGCCTCGAGGCCGGTGAGCCCTGGAATGGGCCGATCAGAGGGGCGCCGGAGTACGGCGATGATTCCACACACGCGATTGATAAGCCTACCGGCCGGAGGCCAGTGCTCAGTCGGCTAAGGGGCCCAATGCGTCTAATAGCGCTACCCGGAGGGTCTCAGCACGCACAGCAGCGACCCCGGGCTCGAGAGCCTCCACCATGATTCGAACCACAGGCTCAGTACCCGAGGCCCGCACTAGCACGCGCCCTGTATCGCCAAGGCCCCGCTCAACAGCCGAGACTATGGACCAGAAAGCCTCTGCTTCGGGAAGCCCCTCACGATTCGCCACTTTTACGTTGAGAAGTACCTGTGGAGCCTTTACGACTACCGAGGCAAGATCTGCGAGAGAACGCCCACTTCGCTTCATAACATCGAGCACGCTGACTCCGGTGAGCGTTCCATCGCCAGTATTGGCGAGTGCGCCGATAATCACATGCCCGCTCTGCTCTCCACCAAGCACAAGCCCTCGCTCATCCATCGCAGCCTTCACATAACGGTCCCCGACCGGGGTCTCCACCAACTCGATTCCACGAGTAGCGAAAGCCCTCCTCAACCCAAGATTCGCCATCACCGTTGTTGCAACACCGCGCTCTGCGAGCAAGCCTTGGTCATCGAGATCAAAGGCAAGCACTGCGAGCATCTTGTCGCCATCAACGACTTCACCAGACGCATCGACCATCACGACTCGATCCGCATCCCCATCAAGAGCGAGGCCCGCATCTGCAGCGAGTTCAACAACTGCTCGCGCCAGAGCCGAGGGATCAGTAGAGCCGCATCCGTCATTTATGTTTCTTCCATTTGGGTCGGCGTTGAGCACTGTTACCTCAGCACCGAGGCCGCGCAGCGCAAAAGGCGCTACTTCAAAGGCAGCACCATGGCCACAATCCACCACTACTTTCAGCCCAGATAGAGAGCGCCCCTTCAGAGAATCAACTAAGTGAGCGACATAACGATCAGCAGTCCCTGGCGCGTAACCCGGGTTCAGAATCGCAGCCATGTCATCAAGGTGTACATCGCCCTCGATAAGTAGTTGCTCGAGTTGATCCTCGATCGCACTCTGCTGCTCATCCGATATTTTTCCACCGCCGAGAGAGAAGACCTTTACCCCGTTATCGGTCCAAGGGTTGTGGCTAGCAGAGATCATCACCCCTACTGCCTCCCTCTCCTGGGCGAGGAGCGCAAGCCCTGGTGTCGGCAGAACTCCACAGGTCAGTGAGAGCGCACGCTCACGATGCAACCCAGTGCATACGGCGCCCTCGAGTATGTACCCCGACTCGCGAGTATCGCGAGCAATTAGATAGAGGTGATCTGAACCGAGAACACGCGCCAAGGCCCGGCCAAGGCAATAGACAAACTCCTTTGTGAGGTCGACAGAAGCGACCCCCCGAACGCCATCGGTTCCGAAACGGAGATGAGGCATGGCCGGGTAATTGAAGCGTTTCGAGACTACCGCTTGGAGTACTGCGGAGCCTTGCGGGCCTTCTTGAGTCCGTACTTACGGCGCTCTTTCTCTCTCGCGTCACGAGTGAGGAGTCCAGCCTTCTTGAGCTGCGCACGCGACTCAGGGTCTAGTACAACTAGCGCACGAGCAACGCCGAGGCAGAGTGCTCCAGCCTGTCCGCTGATTCCACCGCCAACGATTGTCGCGTCAACGTCGTAGACATCTGCAGTCTGAGTGAGGCGCAGTGCCTCAGTGGCGGACATGCGGTGAGTGGCGATACGGAAGTACGCCTCAATGTCACGGCGGTTGATTGTGATCTTGCCGGTACCGGGGCGTAGGCGAACACGCGCCACAGCCTCCTTGCGTCGACCGGTCGTCTGGATCAATGGCTTGGGCAACTGAAGTCCTTAAATCTTTACTTTAGGAAGCGGCTTTTGAGGTCTTACGGGATCTTGCTGGCAACACGCGCTCAACTGGATTCTGCGCAACGTGGGGATGTGTTGGCCCTGGGTAGACGCGCAGTTTGCGTAGCATCGAACGACCAAGTGGGCCCTTGGGGAGCATGCCGCGAACGGCGAGCTTGATAATGCGATCCGGGTGACGGTCAAGCATGCGCTGGAGCGATGCCTGCTTTAGTCCACCTGGGTAACCAGAGTGTCGGTAGTACTGCTTCTCAACTGCTTTACGCGCTGAGATGTCTAGCTTCGCTGCATTGATCACGATCACATGATCGCCGGTGTCCTGATGAGGAACCCAGATCACCTTGTGCTTACCGCGCAGAAGGTTTGCAACCTCTGTAGCGAGGCGACCCAAGACGGCGTCCTCTGCATCAATTACGTGCCAAGCGCGAACAATGTCGGACTCTTTAGGCGTGAAGGTCTTCACGAATACCACTTACTCTCTATCGACGGAATCTGAACGGAAATTTGATCCAAGGCAGCCTTGGCCGAGAGGCCGAGCGCCGAGGTTCACTACCAAGACAAAAGTGGCCTTGGGAGCGAGGTGGCATCCTAGCGGCAGCGATTCTCCCGCCACAATCCGGGCCAAAAAGAAGCCATCAGGCCGGGGCTCAGAGCCCCAATTTGGGGGTCAAACCTGCGGACCAAACCCCACTCCAACAGGGTTATGATTTCGCCCTATCACGCTCGCCGATTGGATCAATGAGTGAATCTCTCGAGGAACAAGCCCTCAAAGAACAAGCCCTCAAAGAGAACTGGCATGCGGATTCGTGGGCAGCGGTTAGCCGGCATGAGCAGAGCAGGGCTGAGCCTTGTCATAGCAATAGCAGCAGCCCTACCTGCCGCCGCCCTATTACAGACCTCTCCGGCGGCGGCTGCGATCCCACCCGCCTCAACCGGAGGATTTACCGGAGTTACCCCTTTTCGGCTCCTCGATACTCGTAACTTTGGGAGCGGCCCCTGCCTCTCAGGCGAGCGCTCATTAGCAGTCGCTGGCGTATTCGGATCTGATGTCCCCTCGGATGCCGCAGCCGTGGCATTGAATGTCACTGTGATTAGCCCCGCGGGGAGTGGCTTCGTCACCGTCTGGCCCGCTGGCGTCTCAAGGCCCACAGCCTCTTCCGTCAACTACTCCGCTGGCGAGGTCGTACCGAACAATGTGATCGTCGCCGTAGGCGGGTTCGGAGCCGTGACCCTCTACGCGAATGCCGGCTGCCCCCAGATGGTTGTCGATGTCGTCGGGTGGTTTGCTACGGGCTCTCCCGCCGAGGGGGGGCTCACAGGCATCACTCCTGACCGCCTCCTCGATACGCGCAGCCCAGGCAAGGGCCCCTGCATAACTACAACACGCAATCTTCAAGTTGCAGGGGTTCCATTTACGGAGGTCCCAGCAGATGCCGCAGCGGTTGCACTAAATGTCACCGTCATCACGCCATTTGTTCCGGGGTACCTAACGGTGTTCCCGACGGGAGCGGCGAGGCCCACGGCATCGACTCTTAACTACTCAACGAATCAAGTCGTCGCTAACGGAACAGTGGTCAAGGTCGGCGCCTCAGGTTCAATCTCGCTCTTCGCTAGCGGTGGGTGCCCCAATGTCGTGGTCGATGTAGTCGGTTGGTTTGCCCCTGGCACTCCGACAAGCGCCGGTGGATTCTTCGGAGTCAACCCGTACCGCCTCCTCGACTCACGAAACGCCGGCCAAGTCCCATGCGTTGGAGGGACGCGCACCTATCGCCTAACCGCAGCGGGAGTAGACGGGAGCGCCGTCCCATCTGAGTCACGAGCCCTTGCACTCAACGTCACCGTAACCGGGCCCGCCGGAGCTGGTTACATAACCGTCTACCCAACTGGGGCCCTAAGGCCAACTGCATCGAACCTCAATTACATCACTGGCCAGACCGTGCCGAACGGGGTACTTGTCAAGGTCGGCTCATCGCAGTCTGTAGATATTTTTGCTAGTGGAGGCTGCCCCGACTTAATTGTTGATGTCGTCGGCGGATTCGCAGCAAGCCCACTCGACATCGTCGCGGGTTGCACAGCGAGCGACCTCTTAGTCTCAGCATGCTCGACCTTTATTCAGAGCAGCATTGCTCCACCGAGTACGGAGATCGGCGCAGTTGACGGAGCTTCATCGGTAAGCGCTGACGGCCGATACGTAGCATTCGCTGCAGGAACCACATCACAGGTCTTTCGGCGAGACCTATTTACAGGCGTCACTACGCTCGTGAGCCATGCCCCGGATGGGTCCCTCGGTGATGACAGTTCGTATACGCCTGCTATTAGTGCGGACGGTCGCTACGTTGCATTTACCTCGGATGCATCGAACCTTCAGCTAGCAGAGAAGACGACCTTTAATACTGAGGTCTATCGCTGGGATGCCAATAGCAACACCGTGCTTCGCATTGAGACTGGCATTGGAGGTGAAGAGGCCAACGGCGATGCCTGGAGCCCGAGTATCAGCGACGATGGCAATCGCATTGCATTCCTATCGGATACCGACAACTTCCTGGTGAGCCCGCCATATCTCAACTACGCGTTGGTCTCCGATGCATTCGTGATTGATGTGACCGCCGGTACAACTATCCTCGCCAGCCGCACGCCGCTCATCATCTCTCCCCCAGATGGCGTCGACTCCGCTGTAATAAGTGGGGACGGACGTTTCGTGGTGTACGAGACGGTTGACCCACTCGCCTCCTTCGACACCAATGAGGCAAGCGATATTTATAGGCGAGACCTCTCCAATAACGACTGGGAATGGGTAACTCGCAGGCCTACAGGCGGCCCAAGTGCTGCAGGGGCTACGCAGCCAACCATCTCTAGAGATGGGGGTCTTATTGCATTCTCCTCAACCTCGGCAGAGTTCGACTTGAACGTCAGCGACACGAACTCCACTCAAGATATTTTTCTTCGCGACATGTCGTCCGCGAGCATCGCGCGCGTGAGTCTTGCCCCCAACGGATTTATTCTCAACGCAGACTCGTATAGTCCGCGCATAAGTGCATCTGGGCGAATGGTTGCATACCTAACTGATGCCACCAATGCAGTGACATCGGATACGGCAGGCAGGACAGACCTCATAGTTCGTGATCGCACGCGTGGCACTAATACGCGAGCCAATGTTGCGCCAAATCTCACAGAGTCAAGCGCTTTTATAGACTCTCCGGTGCTAAGCGCAGATGGAAAATATGCTGGTTGGAACACAGCGTCTTCCTACGCTCCTGG
>CAMDSG010000018.1 GCA_945907055.1 Bifidobacterium breve
CGTCAGCACCTTCTGGGCCGCCGGTGAGGTTGAGGGAGCGAAGGTCTTCGGTTTCGAGACGCGTACCTCCGATGGTGATCTAGTCATCAAGGATGGACTCGTAGAGGTCGCCACCTGAGCGAGACAGCCCGGCTGAGGCTCTTCGCCTCTGCTCGGGAGGCAGCGGGCTCCTCAGAGGTTGAGGTACCTGTCGGGGTCCTAGGTGAGATTATCGAGGGTGCTTGCAGCCGATTTGGGCCCGCTTTTGCGGAGGTTATAAAAATCTCGCGCATCTGGGTTAATGGAGAAGAACCTCTTAAGGGCCTAGCGACTCGGATCAAACCCGGGGACGAGGTGGCCGTCCTCCCTCCTGTGAGCGGCGGCTAGCACTAAAGCAGTGGCGGGGCGGTAACCTGTCAGGACCATGGCCGAATACGTACGTCGCATCGACAAGATCCTCGCCCCAGAGCATGTTGCTGGATTGGAGGCGCGCTCCCTTGATGAGATTCGGGAGATGCGCAGAGAGGCATCCGAGGTCGAGACCGAGGTTTCTTACGTGCGCCGACTCGCCCAGGCTCGTGGTGAGATTCTGAAGGCAGAGATCGATCGACGGAGCGAAGGCGGATCGCTTGCCGACCTCATCGCTCGCCTCCCTGAGATTCTCAGTGACCGTGGCCCGCGCCCCGCGCCCGCTTCAGTGCGTGTGCCCGAGGTACTCGCACCTTCAATGAGCATCACTTGGAGCCGCGGTACAGAGCATTTAATTGCCGATGACACACTCGCCAATCTGCCACTCCTCTCCGATGAAGAGTTGGCTGAGGCGGTTGATTCACTCAAGGCGCTCGAGCGCGAGGTATCCGATACTCGTCGTCAGTTGCATGGTGTAATTGACGCATTCGATTCGGTGCTCGGTGCGCGAATCGCAGGCCCTGGGTCCTGATAAATGGCTGCAACCGATGGCCTCGAGGCCCGGCTGCGTGATCTCGGCGGCTTTATCCGCGAGCAGCGTCACCACGACCGAATCTCCCTTCGTAAACTTAGCGAACTTGCTGGCATCTCGAATCCTTATTTGAGTCAGATTGAGCGAGGCCTGCGTAAGCCAAGTGCTGAGATACTTCAATCGATAGCGCGTGGTCTGCAGATATCTGCTGAGACGCTATACGTGCGTGCCGGAATTCTCGATGAGCATGAGGAGACTGATCTCGCCGAGCACATCGCGCGCGATCCTCACTTAAATGATCGACAGAAACAGACCCTCCTAGAGATTTATAGTTCCTTCCGGAGCGAGCGAGCCGATACGCCTGCAGTCTCCGAGGCCTCTGAATCCTCTGAAGGTAGTGAAGGTATTGAAGGCACTGCAGATGATGCTCGCCTCGAGCCTGTAACCGATCCTGAAGATGGAGTATCGCCAACTGCAACAGTGCTCCCCGCATCTCTAAAGGCAGTGCTATGAGCCATCGTCAACGCGTGGCAGTGCTTAGCGTCCACACATCTCCTCTCGCTCAACCGGGTTTGGGGGATGGAGGTGGAATGAACGTATACGTGCGCGCGCTTGCATCCGCATTGGCGCGTGCCGGAGTCGAGTGCGATGTTCTTACTCGTGCTGATTCCCCTGGTCTTGATCCAATTGTTGAGATTGAGCCGGGGTTTCGAGTCGTTCACCTCGATGCTGGTCCAGCCGCCGCGGTTAGCAAGCATGATCTAGTTGAGTTAATCGACCCTATGACTCAAGCAGCGTTGGCGTATCTATCGGGGCCCAACTCAGTAGATGTAATCCACGCTAACTACTGGATCTCAGGCGCAGTTGGCCACAAACTCAAACATGCTTTGGATCTTCCGCTAGCCGCAACTTTTCATACTTTGGCTCGTGTTAAGGCAGATGCAGGTATCGACGATGATGTGGACGACCGCACTCGAATTGAGCACGAGGTAATTGAGTGTGCAGATTTGATGCTTGCATCTACCGATGAAGAGGTGACTCAACTCGTTGATCTATACGGAGGGAGCCGGGAGCGAATAGCCGTTGTGCCTCCGGGGGTTGACCACGAACGCTTTAACCCTGGCACGCCCGCAGACCGTGCTGCAGCGCGATCAATGCTCGGACTCGGTGATCGCCCTACCCTGCTATTCGCTGGTCGAATTCAAGCGCTAAAGGGAGCAGACCTAGCCGTTAGGGCTCTAGCGGCTCTCAATAATCCCGAGGCGCTGCTCCTGATCGTCGGAGGCCCGAGCGGCCTAGAGGGCGAACGCGAACTCGCGAAGCTGCACGCACAGGTCGGAGAGCTTGGACTTAACAACCAGGTTCGGTTCATGCTTCCTCAGGCCCACGACTCGCTGGCCGGTCTATATCGCGCAGCAGATGTCTGTGTTGTTCCAAGTCGCGCAGAGTCCTTTGGCCTAGTTGCGTTAGAGGCAGCAGCCTGTGGAACACCTGTTGTCGCAGCGGCCGTCGGTGGGCTTACCTCGATAATAGAGGACGGTAAGACGGGGTTCCTAGTTGAGTCGCGAGATGCGTTGGCATTCGCCGCACCGATTGAGCGATTAATTCGAGACCGAGCCTTTGCTCAATCGATGGGTGAGGCCGCTGAGCAGCGATCACGTCGTTATGCATGGACGATGACTGCAGCACGGCTTCGACTTCTGTTCTCTGAACTTTCACTTCGCGAGCCAACTTTCTGCCAGTGATGTGGCCAGCGATGTGGCGCGCCTTTAAGAGGGAGTATCTGCTTTGATGGAGGAGGCGCACGCTCTAATAGATGCCCATCTCTTCGGCCCGATTAGTGCCGAGCCCGCTATTCAGCACGTTGAGTACGACGCAGAGCTACGCCGCTGGTATGTGCGTTTTGGGTGCGACGGTCGTGATGCGGCAACAATTTATTTTGACCTGCATCAGCGAACTCTCCGCCATGAACTTTATTTTCTCCCCTCACCCGAGGACCAGGCGAGGAAGGCCGAGTTAGCAATCTGGGTACTTCAACGTAACCACAACCTATATGGGACACGATTCTCGATGGGCCCGGAGGGCGATATCTACCTCACTGGCCGCCTGGCTCTTGAACACCTAACCGTGGGGGAGCTTGACCGAATCATGGGCGTTCTACACGAGGTAGTCGAGCGGTGGTTCGGGGCTGCTGTGAAGATCGCCTACGGGAAGCGCCCCTAATTTGTTGCTTTCAAATTTTCCCTTGTAGTGCTCTTAGTCCTCGGATAGTTTCGCTTCGTCGAGACCGAGAGGTATTGACAACGGTGTGGCCCGAGGTGCACGGAGCCCACCCCGCTCGGGGAAGTGCGGGGTACGGCGAAGGTCTCTCGGGCCGATCCGCGTCACGGCGCAGGTGCCAAGGGAACTGCGACCTCGCATCACTGCTTGCGCGACTTGTTCTCTAACCTCCCGGAAACTCTCCCCTGTGGCGGTTACCCTCGCAGGTATGAAGCGCATTGCAATTCTTGGCGGGGGGCGTATGGGGGAGGCACTCCTCATGGGTCTTCTCAATGGCGGCTATGAAGCGAGTGCCATCAGCATCGCGGAGCAACACCTAGAGCGCTGTAAAGAGATTGAGAAGAACGCTCCAGGGGTAACGGTGGGCGCAGATGCCTCGAGAATCGTCGCGGGTGCCGACCTTGTGATTGTGGCCGTTAAGCCCAATGATGTTGCGAGCGTTCTAGAGGGTGCGCGTGACTCAATCTCAACGAGTGCATGCATTCTCTCAATTGCAGCGGGGATCACGATTGCTGATCTCGAGTCGTTGGTCCCGGGCCGCGCAGTGATTCGAGCCATGCCGAATACGCCAGCATTGGTTGGACGCGGTGCAACAGCGATTGTGCTGAGTGTTCTTGCGACCGATGAGGATGCAGAGATGGCGGAGCAGGTGCTTGGTTATGTCGGCATCGTCGAGCGAGTAACAGAGGATTTGATAGATGCAGTAACCGGGCTATCAGGCTCTGGACCTGCCTATATTTTTCTTGTCATTGAGGCGCTCGTCGATGCGGGTATTCAGAATGGACTCCCGCGCGAATTAGTAGAGCGCCTTGTTGAGCAGACTGTTGCGGGCTCGATCGAGTTGCTAATGGCGAGTAGTGAGGGTCCGATTGAGTTGCGTGCTCAGGTAACTTCGCCAGGCGGAACGACTGCGGAGGGGATACGCGCGCTCGAAGAGCACGGACTGCGAGCGGCGATTACCGACGCAGTTACCAAGGCCAAACTGCGCTCGATTGAGTTAGGGCGCCGGGATTGAATCGGCGGCCAGCTCACCTCGGAGATGGACCCGAGCAGCAGGGTCGCCCCAGATCAACGCATGTGGCAACCGAGCGATCCAAAAGTAGGAGCGTTGATGAAGAGATCCTCCGCTCTCACCTCGCAGGGCGCCATGAGTTATTCGGATTCGCTGAGACACAGTCACTCATTCGCCGTGTTGTAGCTGGTACCCCCGAGGCGCTTCTAGGGATGGATAGGTTCATCGACTTAACCGATGGCGTAGTTGAAGCAACGGCTCGACACATCTGGGGCTGGAGAGCGCGTGATGCTGCAGCATGGACAGACCCGCACTGCACGATTGCCGGGATGCGCGCGGCATTGGTACGCATCCTTGACGTCTCTAGACGCGGTGGCGTAATAGCGTTCGCAACAGGGCGACCCGCATCGCTACTACCGCTTTACGCGGACCTTGCGCTCTTAGCAGCGTCGCAGGGAGCGGAGATTTTTGGGGGTCACGAGTTTGACGCCCCAAAATATTCAAGCCCGGAACCTTTAGCGCTCGCGAGCGCTACCTTCTCAGTCGCCGGGAATCCCCGGGCTCGCCTCGTATGGCAAAACGGTGTGGCGCTAGTTGAATCTGGCGGAAATCTGATCTCGGATACTGCAATGCGGGCAGCCGACGCACTCTTTGCCGGGAGCGAGACCCCAGATTTAGTAGTCGCCGATAGGGGCTTTGCTGGGACTGCAATTGAACTCGGATCTGAGGTAGTGGCCTTCGCAGATCTCGATGCAATTGCCCTAGGAGTAGCGGCGGCTAGAGGCCTTCCAGTAACTATCGTGCCGGTTCAAGAGCAGCGGCCGCCTCATTGTTACCGGGTACTGAGCACTCTCGCTGATCTCCCAGGCGATGGGTTAGATCAGCCGAGCTGAGGCCTTCCCAAGTGAAGTTATGACTGCACCTAGGAGCCTCGATGGTGGGCGCGCCGTGTGCCCACGGAGTCTGGGTCTGATCTCGACTCCGTCTTCGTTCTCAGAGTCAGACATTGGCAACATGCCCCACGTTCGACAGCAGAGGCCCCATACCCCTACACTCCCAATTCACCTGAGTGGAGGTCTTATTAGTCGTGTCACAGCCCTTATCGAAATCAAGGTTCCTTACAGTGCAGGAGGTGGCAGACCTCATGCGCGTCTCGACCATGACTGTTTATCGAATCATCAAAGCGGGTGACCTTGCAGCCGTTCGCGTTGGCAGGTCATTCCGAGTGCGCGAATCTGACGTAGACGCCTACCTCGGCGCTCGTTACTCGCAGTAGTAAGCGGCCTGCCGGTGGCGACCCCTCGCCCTGAGTTCGTATCGTTCCTCTCCGATTACGGATTGGCCGACGAGTTTGTTGGTGTCTGTAAATCTGTGATCCTCTCGATCGCTCCCCATCTACAGATCATTGACGTAAGCCACAACATCCCTGCACATGATGTGCGCGCCGGTGCTCTGACTCTCGTGCGCGCTGCTCAGTATCTGCCCGTCGGAATTATTCTCGCAGTTGTAGATCCAGGCGTAGGGACAGATCGCAGAGCAATTGCAGTTCAGACAGAGAGCTGCATTTTGATCGGCCCTGATAACGGCATCCTCGCACCCGCTGTTGCGATTCTTGGTGGCGCGCTAAGTGCTGTCTCGCTGACAAATCCTGATTACTTACTTGAGTCCGCTGGGCCTACATTCGCAGGCCGAGATGTATTTGCACCCGCTGCAGGTTTTATTGCCTCTGGTATCGCGCTCGCTGACCTAGGCGAGAGTATCGACCCTGCATCGCTCACTCCCGGGATGCTGCCGATTGCAGATACGGATGGTGATGAGATTCGTGCTGAGATCTGGTGGATTGATTCCTTTGGCAACGCTCAGATCAATATCGGTCCTGAGTCGCTCGAGGAGCGCGGCCTTGTAGTGGGCGATCAGATTGAGGTAAAAATTCGCGACAATGTCGGGATGCTTCGCTGGGTTCATACCTATGCAGATGCCAAGTCATCTGAGTTTGCATTAGTTGTCGACTCGTATGGACTGTGCTCGTTAGTTCTTGACCGGCGCTCTGCCGCAGTTGAGCACGATCTACGAATTGGCACAGAGGTGCGTATCTCAACGCCGCCTGCGAGCGTTGTGAGCGCCGGAGAGCGAACAAATAGAGAGCCGTTAGTCACAGAGGTCAGCATCACGCGCCCAATAGGAGAATCAGAATGAGAAAAGGAACGGTCATCACGCTCGGCCTACTGATGGGTTCAATTCTTCTAGCGGCTGTAGCGCAGTTCGTACTGCAGCTCTGATCGCGCCCTAACTTTTCTCGAACTTCGGCGCGAGACTGCTCCAGACGCGACAACGCCGCCGGCGGGCACCAGCGGCATTGTCTTCCGTCTTACAGAGGTTCGAACTCTCAGGCTCTAACTCTCAGGCTCTAACTCTTAGGTATTGCTGGTCTTAGGTATTGCTGGTCTTAGGTATTGCTGGTCTTAGGTATTGCTGGTCTTAGGTATTGCTGGTCTTAGGTATTGCTGGTCTTGCTGTGGGCGATGCTGGATGCATCTACCCGTCGAGTGCCCGAAGGCGCTCTAGAACTACCGTCAACTGCTCGGGGGCAGGTGGTGGAGTTACCACGACAGGCGCTGGCGTTGCTGTTAATCGACCCGAGCCGCCAGAGGTGGATCCTCCAGAGCGTGGGGCTGATGCAACAGGTCGCGATGATCCTGTCTGTGTGGCTGTGGCCGTTGGAGCTGGGGAGCTCGCAGCGGGCTGAGACTCGGTCTGCATGAATACCTCAGAGACGAAGATGCCTCCGTTGATACTCACTACGCCGATTCCCACGTACCGGAATCCTGGATCTACAAGATTTTTGAGGTGAGACGCAGATGCGACGAAGGCATTGTGGATGCCGTTGACATCTCCGCCTCGGCCAACGTTCTCTCCAAGGCGTATCCACTCTCCAGGCGCACCTTCAGCAAGTGCTGAGTGTGCAAGTACGCCGGTATTAGCCATGTGCTGCGCCCATCCCTCGGCCTTGGCCGTGAGTGCTCCATTTGATTGAAGGGCCGGGAGCCCGCGGCTGGCGCGCAGTGAGTTGGTGAGTGAAATGAACTGCGAGGCTGCTGCGGAGTCCGCGGCGCCGGCAGTCGAGATCGAGGAGATGCTCGGGAGGAAGCCGAGGGATGCGAGTAAGAGAACTGAAGTTGCGATGAGGCTTCTTGCTGCCTTTGTGACTCTCATAACTCACCCCCGGTTTCCTAGGGGAAATCCACTCTGGACTTCCCGACGGGTTTCGTATCGGCGCGCGTCCCGGATTCCTTTAATGCGGGTACTCTCAAGCCCCATGAGGTGCTCCCAAGAGATGAAAAAGCCCGAGAATGTTGGGGTAAACCTCTCTACCGGGCCGAGTCGAATCGGAGTTCAAGCAGGAAGACTTGGTGTATTCCTCATCTGTGCTGCCGCATTTTCTGCCTGCGGAGCGAATGGAGTGAGTAATCAGGCCAAAACGGGAGCAAAGGAAACAGAAGCCTCAAGGCCGGCCTCCAAGAGTCTCTCCGAGAGGGTCTCTTTGACGGTATCGGTACCGTCTTCCGCTGCCTCGGCCGTCACTCGCATCGCCGATGGTTTTGAGGACGCGAACCGCAGGGTAAAGGTGGTGATCAACTCAGGGCCATCCAACGCTCTCGCATCGCAGGTCTCAAGTGGCGCAGAGGTAGATGTGCTGCTGTCAGCGGATGGATCGATACTTAGCGGGCTCCTTGCGGAGAAGAAAATCAGCAGGCCGCGCATATTTGCACGTAACCAAATGACACTCGTTGTCTCGCCCCGTGCAGCAGAGATAAAGAGACTTAGTGATCTAATCAATGCGGATGTAGTTGCACTATGCGCAGAGTCGGTACCCTGTGGCGCATATGCGACGCGCGTGTTGGTACTCGCTGGCGTGAGTCTGAAGGAGTCACAAATAACACGTGGAACAGATGCTGTCTCAACGCTAGGCGCCGTGCGGTTTGGAGATGCCGATGCAGCAATTGTTTATAAGACGGATGCGCGTGCTGCAGGAAAGAGCGTGCTGACGCGCAAGATCGCCGACCGCTTCAACGAGGTAGCCGAGTATCCAGCAACAGTCGTATTTGCATCTAAGCATCTCAAGGAAGCAAAGGCGTTTATTCGATATCTCGGGACACCGTGGCCCCAGCGGGTACTTCAGAGCGCTGGGTTTAGCTCTCCGTTAAGCACAGTTAAGTGAGTAACAAGGGGAAAGGGGGGAGAGTTGACTAGGCGACGAGTTGAGGCTCCATCGCGTATCGCAGTAACTCTCTCGCTGCTCGCTGTGCTCTTTGTGGCACTTCCGGTAATTGCTCTGCTGCGCGAGGTGGCGTGGTCACGGCTCATCACCGATCTCACATCCGCTGAGGCCTTATCGGCATTGAGGCTCTCCTTGCTCTGCTCACTAGCGGCGACGACGCTTGCGGCGACGCTCGGATTGCCGCTTGCCTGGGTACTTGCACGTGTTGAGTTTCGGGGACGCGGCTTTGTTCGTGGTCTGGTGTTGCTGCCGCTCGTGGTGCCGCCTGTTGTGGCTGGGGTTGGGTTGCTAGCAGCCTTTGGTCGCAACGGCCTGCTCGGCGGGTCACTCAGCATGCTTGGCCTTCGAGTCACCTTCACACCTATTGCGGTTGTACTCGCAGAGGCCTTCGTGGCGCTTCCCTTTTTGGTTCTCGCGGTCGAGGCAGGAATTCGGAGCATCGACCGTCGTTACGAAGATGCAGCACGCACACTCGGCGCATCGCGTGGTTTTGTGATGCGGCGTATCACTCTGCCCCTGCTCGCACCATCGCTAGCGGCTGGTCTCGCACTCGCGTGGGCCCGTGCGCTTGGCGAGTTTGGTGCGACAATAACTTTTGCTGGAAATATTCAGGGGCGCACGCGCACAGTGCCGCTCGCTGTATACCTGCTCTTGGACTCAAGCCCAGATGTTGCGATTGCGCTGAGTCTGTTACTTGTTTTGATCTGCGTTGTTGTTCTCGTAACGCTTCGCGCGCGGTGGATCGGAGCAATTCGATGAGTCTTCACGTGCAGGTAAAATTGCGTGTCGGCACTCTTGACATGGATGTCGAATTCGATGCAGACCAGGGTGAGACAATCGCGATTCTTGGCCCCAATGGTGCGGGCAAGACAACTCTTATTCGGATGCTGGCAGGCCTGCAGCCAATTGATGAGGGCAGGATCGTGCTTGATGGAGGTGTTCTTGATCAGTGCATCCTCGGCGCGAGCGAGGATCGTTTCGTCCCCCCGGAGCAACGCAATGCCGGCATTGTTTTTCAGGACCTCGCACTCTTTCCGCATCTGAGTGCGGTTCAAAACGTGGCATTTGCACTCGAAGCTCGTGGCATAAGAAAGCGAGATGCACATATAAGCGCGCTTGGAAAGATGGATGCGCTAGGCGTTCTCGATAAGGCAGAGCTACGTCCAAGCCTGCTCTCCGGTGGCGAGGCCCAGCGTGTCGCCTTGGCGCGAGCTCTTGTACACGAGCCGAGAATGCTGCTTCTTGACGAGCCGCTCTCCTCCCTTGATGCTTCAACGCGCAGTGATACCCGAGCGACGCTGCGCGAGGCGTTGGAGGGATTCGAGGGCGTGAGGATCATCGTCACCCACGATTTAGTCGATGTGATTGCCTTGGCTAGCAGCGTGCTTGTCCTCGAGGCCGGCGCAATTACTCATCAAGGGAGCATTCAAGAAGTTCTCGCTAACCCTTCCTCGAATTATGTCCGCCACCTAGTGGCCCAGCACCCAGATATTTAACCTCAGTATTCATAGCGGCGCGACCGACAAAAGTCTGCGAGACTCCATACCCTTGAACCTTGCAGCCCTCCTCCTCTCCTCAGCTGACAGTCGTCCAGAATCCATCTCTGTTATTGAAGGCGAGCGCCATGTAACTGCCTTAGAACTCCGAGGACTTGCATCAAATTTTGGCGGAGCGTTGAGCGCTGCTGGGGTCGGGATTGGCGATCGTGTTGCTATCGCTAGCGGCAACGATCTCGCATTTATCGTTACCTATCTAGGCGCTCTCTGGATTGGAGCGATTGCTGTTCCACTCAATCCACACTCTCCATCTCTTGCAGTAGCGGAGGAACTCGAGCATGTTGGGGCAAAAATATTGGTCTGTGGCCGCGCAGGCAGCATCCACCTAGGCATGGTTGGTGCCGTATCTTTCGATGCTCTTATGGAGTCTGCTCAATCCGTGGCGCTGGACTCCAGTGGCCTTGTTGAGCGTGAAGATAGCGATGTCGCCGTGTTGCTCTACACGTCAGGAACGGCTGGTGCGCAGCGAGCCGCGATGCTTACTCACGCGAACCTCGCCTCGAATATAAAACAAGTCCTTGATGATAGCGGGCTCGCGATCACACCGAATGATCGCTCCCTCGGAGCGCTTCCGTTCTTCCATGTATTTGGTTTGAACGTTGTGCTTGGTGTCACGCTTGTTGCTGGTGGCACAGTCGTGTTGATCGATCCATTTACAGCTGCCGAGGCACTTCATCTGATCCGCAGACATTCCATCACTGTGGTAGCGGGTGTGCCGGTGATGTTTGACGCGTTGACTTCTGCTGCTACCGAATTAGGTGATGATCTCGGATCAGTGCGTTTAGCGGTATCTGGCGCGGCAACGCTCTCTGCTAAATCCTCAACCGCGTTTACCCAGAGATATGGCGTGACTATCCACGAGGGCTACGGACTGACAGAAGCGTCACCGATCGTTACAAGTACTGCATCGGGCGGCGAGGCTCGCATCGGATCAATTGGCCCGAGTGTTCCAGGTGTAGAGGTTCGCTTGGTTGGCCTTGATGGTATTGATGTCTCGGCCGGTGACCCGGGAGAGATCTGGGTTCGCGGAGCAAATGTCTTCGTGGGGTACTGGGGAGATCCCGAAGCCACACAACGCGTCCTCGCCGATGGTTGGCTGCGCACGGGAGACGTTGCAGTTGCAGATGCAGATGGATACTTAAGTCTTGTCGACAGGCTAAAAGACTTGATAATCGTCTCGGGCTTCAATGTCTACCCGGCCGAGGTCGAGGATGTTCTGCGAACTCATCCAAGTGTTGTTGATTGTGCCGTAGCCGCTATTCCAGATGAACGGACTGGCGAAGCGGTAGGGGCATGGGTTGTGCTCAAGATGGGAGAGAGGGTTGATCTGGAGGCACTTCGTCGCCATGTCGGTTCTCGACTCGCTCGCTACAAAATCCCTAGCAAGTTTACATTTGTAGATGAATTGCCGCGTAGTGAGGCTGGGAAACTCCTGCGACGCGCGCTTACTCTCTAGGTACTTGTTGCAGCCTCACCCTGTTTCGGCTCTCGGGCTCCACCTGATGCAACTAGGAAGCCCGCGTAGATAACAGAGATCCCGAGCGCAAGCGAAACAGCGAACGCGGTGTCCTTACCTACGATCCCTTGGATGAGGCCGCCGCCCGAGAGGATGAGTGTTCCGAGCGCTATTAACATGTTGGCTACAGCTCGACGTCGCGCTACCGGGCCGGGCTTGCGCATCCACCTAATAGCGGAGAGCACAGCACCGATAATTATGACGAGTGCGCCTAGGCCACTCCCAGCTGCAGCAAGGACGCGCGGCAGCACGGGCAAGACCTCTTTACCGACCGGAATGGCCGAACCAGAAATGCCCGGCGCTATGGCGCAAGTGAGCATTGCCCCGAGAGCCATTCCACTAAATCCAACTAAGCACCACTGCACTCTGCGCCCGATTTTGTTGCCGTGAATTAAGTAAATCGTCCCTAGCGCAAGCCATGGAACCGAGAGAATCGCCCCAAGCAAGTAGAAGGCTCGGAAGGTTCCATTGTCCCAGCCGGTGGTCACTCCAATGAAGAGTGCAGCGGAGCCGAGGGCGAATGTTGCCAGTGCAAATGCCCAGGCGCCATCCTGCGGGCTGTGATTTCTAGTGGCGCGCGCAAGCGTCGCCTGAGCGAAAAGGGTGGCCACCACAGTGGCTATGAAGGCGAGGAAGGCTTCCATTTGGCCTTGAGCGTAAACCCAAGCGCACTTGGGGGTACCGTCGGGGGTGTGGGCGATGAAAAGCAGGCAGATATCGGTGCTGATATTGAGTCACCGCTTGGGGATAACCCGCGACCCGTCCACCACGTGTATCCGGTTGGGCTAGTGGTTGAGGGCAGGCGCTGCGTCATCGTGGGGGGTGGGCGTATCGCTACTAGGCGCCTCACAGCGTTACTAGAGGCCGGTGCGGATATTCAGGTAATCGCACCTGATGCCAGCCCTGAGATGGCATCTATGGCCGAGAGAGGGTTGATTACGTGGCATCGTCGCGGCTTCGCCCCCCAAGACCTTGATGGCGCCTGGTTGGTACTGAGCGCTACTGGGAACATTCAAGTGGACCAAGAGGTAGCGCGATGCGCAACTGAGCGCCGGGTATGGGTGGCCTCAGCCGATGACCCGAGCGCATCTACCGCCAGTATCCCCACGGTGCTCCGTCGAGGTGACCTTCTTCTCACTTTGAGTACAGGCGGGCGCAGCCCTGCATTGGCTGCATGGCTAAAAGACCGCTTATCTGAAGAGTTTGGGCCCGAGTATGAGACGCTTCTAGATGTGATGGCCGAGATACGCGAGGAGCAGAAGGCCCTAGGCCTTCCAACTGAGAGCCTCGATTGGCGACGGGCGCTGGATTCGGGAATCCTTGAGGATGTACGAATGGGCCGCATAGACGCAGCCAAGGAGGCATTTAGAGCATGTCGTTGATTGTTGTTGGCCTCAATCACAACACCGCGCCCGTTGAGATGCGCGAGAGAGTCGCTGTCCCGGCGTCTCGTGTTGTCAAAGCGATCCATGACCTGGCGAGCCGTAACCACCTTGCTGAGGTCGTACTTCTCTCAACCTGTAACCGCACCGAGATCTACGTGCGCTGTACAAAGTTTCACAATGGCGTATCTGATGTGCAGGATTTCTTATCCGATCAAGCATCACTCGAGCCAGATGATTTTGCAGAGCACCTGTATACCTATTACGACGATGGTGCAGTTGCGCATCTATTTCGGGTAGCGGCAGGTCTCGACTCAATGATTGTTGGTGAGGGAGAGATTCTTGGCCAGGTTCGTGAGGCATGGATGCTCTCCGAGAAAGAAGGAGCCTCTGGCCCGCTTCTAGATCGAGTTTTTCGCCACGCCATTGAGGCTGGCAAGCGCGCTCGATCCGAGACATCAATCAGCCGCAACACTCTCTCTGTCTCCTCTGCCGCTGTATCCCTAGCGGAGCAGCACCTAGGCACGCTAGATAATCGCTCAGTGCTAATTCTTGGTGCAGGTGATGTCGCACAAGGAATGGCACGCGCTCTTGCGGCTGCGGGTGTATCTGATGTTGCGGTCGCAAATCGCACACATGCGCGCGCAGTTGAATTAGCAGCGCGCGTAGGTGGGCGCTCGGTGACGCTTGCGGAGGTCGGCGATGTGCTCGCCAGCGTTGACCTCTTACTCACCGCTACGGACTCAACTGAGGTCCACGTAGAGCGCCAAGACATCGAGGCTGTAATGGATGTTCGGGCTGGGCGACCCCTAGTGGTAGTTGATGTAGCAGTTCCTCGAGATGTTGATCCTGGCGTGGGATTAATTGCAGGTGTAGCGCTCTTTGATATGGACAGTCTGAAGGCATTTACCGATGCATCTCTCCACCAGCGAAGACGAGAAGTTCCAAAGGTCCAGAGCATTCTCATGGAGGAGCTTGAGCGCTTCCAACTTGACCGCACTATGCGCACTGTTGTCCCCTTGATTACAGCGTTACGCGAGCGCGGCGAGGAAGTTCGCAACAACGAGTTGGCGCGATCGTCGTCTCGCCTTGCTGGCTTATCCGATGAGGAGCGAGCAAGCGTTGAGGCACTCACAAAATCAATCGTTAGCAAACTTCTGCACGACCCAACGCAGCGCCTTAAAGACTCAGCCGGAAGCGCGCGCGGCGAACTCTTGGCCGATGCAGTCGCTGCGCTCTTTGATATTGAAGAGCCGGGCGACGAGCCTAAGTCCTGAGATGACGGGGACCAAAAGTATCGCGGGGCTAAGAGCGTGACCTCGGGATCGGATCGCGTGCTACGAATAGCGACGCGAGGATCTTCTCTTGCCCTATGGCAGGCGGAGCGCGTCGCCGAGATGCTCGGCTCACCTAGCGAATTAGTAATTATTGAGACGCGCGGCGACCAAGACACGACGAGCCCAATTCACGCCATCGGCGGTACTGGGGTATTTGTAAAAGAGGTTCAAGAGGCTGTGCTCCGTGGCGAGGCCGACCTTGCAGTCCACTCGGCTAAGGATCTGCCGGCCATCACCATG
Source organism: Bifidobacterium breve (assembly GCA_945907055.1). Classification (GTDB taxonomy): domain Bacteria; phylum Actinomycetota; class Acidimicrobiia; order IMCC26256; family IMCC26256; genus IMCC26256. The sequence goes on from CAMDSG010000018.1 coordinate 14,522, forward strand.
GAGGGTTTGATCCTTGCGGCGGTCCCAGAGCGTGCAGACGCTAGGGATGCTCTTGTTGGCTCGCGACTCGAGAAGCTTCCCCAAGGAGCGCGCATAGGTACTGGGTCAGTTCGACGACGTTCGCAATTAGCAGCGATTCGCCCTGACCTCGAGTTCGGAGAACTGCGCGGCAATATCGGTACTCGCCTTGGTAAAGCCGCTGATTTCGATGCAATTGTTGTGGCCGCTGCAGCGCTTGATCGACTCGGCCTAGGCGATCGCATCGCTGAACGCTTGGAGCCATCGGTGATGCTGCCCCAAGTGGCGCAGGGTGCGCTAGCAGTTGAGTCTCGGCTGGATGATGCAGAGGCACTCGTTGCTCTTGCAGCTATTGACGATGCAATTGCCCATCTTGCAGTTAAGGCGGAGCGAGCTTTTCTGGCAGCGCTTGGCGGCGGATGCGATGTACCTGTTGGGGCCTACGCAACTATTAAGTCTGGCGGAATGATCTCGATGCAGGCTTTGGTGGCGCAAGAAGATGGCTCCTCGGTCAGACGAGCGAAAGGGGTCGGAAGCGATCCCGATGCCCTCGGTAGAAGCCTCTGCGCACTCTTGATGGAGGATGGGTAATGACCGTTTACTTAGTTGGTGCAGGCCCCGGTGACCCCGGCCTACTCACGCAACGCGGCGCTGCTCTTATGCGTGCCGCGGATGTTGTTGTATATGACCGACTCGCCCACCCGTCACTTCTCGCACTCGCACCGCGTAACGCCGAGTTGGTAGATGTCGGAAAATCTCCTGGCAATGTTGCGATGGATCAAGACGGCATAAACGCAACTCTGGTTGATCGCGGACTAAAAGGTCTCGAGGTCGTGCGCTTGAAGGGCGGGGACCCTTTTGTATTTGGCCGCGGCGGCGAGGAGGCGGAGGTCCTGATCGCTGCCGGCGTACCTTTCGAGGTTGTCCCTGGTGTAACTAGTGCAATTGCAGCTGCTGCATATGCCGGGATTCCAGTTACGCACCGCAATGTATCGACCCACGTCACTATTGTCACCGGCCACGAAGATCCCGCAAAGGGCCGCACAGATGTGAACTGGGAGGCGCTCGGCGCAGTCGGAGGAACGGTCGTAATCCTCATGGGCGCCGCTCACATTCGCGATATTGCAGAGCGCCTAATGGCTGGCGGTCGAGGTGCGGATACTCCAGTGGCTGCGGTTCGTTATGGAACGCGCCCAGAGCAGCAGACACTGCGCACCACACTCGGCGAGGCAGGCGATGCTGGTATTCGCTCACCATCTGCAATTGTTGTAGGTGAGGTAGCCGCCCTCGACTTCTCATGGTTCGAGCAGCGCCCACTTCTCGGTGCTCGCATTGTTGTAACACGCGCTCGCGAGCAGGCGAGTTCGTTACGAGAGCGACTTGAGAATCTCGGTGCGCTTGTACTTGAGTTGCCATCAATCAAGATCGAGCCGCTTGAGGTAACCCTCCCAGAGCTCGGTGGCCTTGAGTGGATCATCTTCACCTCACCTAATGGCGTAGATGGATTCTTTGAGAACGGCATGGATGTAGCAGGGCTAGATGCGCGCGTGTTCTGGGGAGTGAGGGTTGCTGCAATTGGTCCGGGTACTGCAGCATCACTCGCCGCTCGCGGATTGCGCTGCGACCTCTTGCCGGAGCGCTTTGTTGCAGAGTCGCTGCTAGAGGCGATGCCTGACCCGACCGGAGAGGGAGCACGCGTACTAATCGCGAGAGCCGAGGAGGCGCGCGATGTGTTGCCAGATGGATTAACGGCTCGCGGATACTCGGTTGAGATTCTCGATGTATACCGCACAGTTCGTGCGGATCCAGACCCCACGCTTCTTGAGCAGGTTCGCAGTGGAGATGTGGATCTAGTCACATTTACATCTGGCTCTACTGTGAAGAACCTCACAGAGGTCCTCTGCGGGGTCCCTTCCTCGCAGCCCGGTGTTATATCTATAGGCCCGATTACCTCAGAGGTAGCGACTGGCCTGGGCTGGGTCGTAAGCCACGAAGCAGCAGAGCACACCATTGACGGAGTTATCGCCACGGCCCTTGCTGCGTGGGAATCAATGGCGTAGCGGTAACGTTACGGGTTATGGCCTTCCCCGAGCGTCGCCCGCGGCGACTCCGCACCACCCCCGCTATGCGACGACTAGTAGCGGAGACGCGGTTGTCGGTAGATGATCTCGTTGCTCCTTTCTTTGTAAAAGAGGGACTCGATGCGCCAGAGCAAGTTCTCTCGATGCCCGGGGTTGCACAGCACACGATTGAGAGCGTCACTCTTGAGGCGAAGGCATTGGTTGCACTCGGGGTTCCCTCGATAATTCTCTTTGGTATCCCGCTCAAGAAAGACGAGCGCGGTAGCGGTGCCGATCGTGCCGACGGGATTGTGCAGACGGCAGTACGTGCAATTAGGGACGCAGTAGGTGACTCACTCGTGATCATGACCGACGACTGCCTTGATGAATTTACAGACCACGGACACTGTGGATTGCTTCGTGCAGATGGCAGCGTTGATAACGACGCGACTCTTGAGCGCTACGCATCCATCGCTATCTCGCAGGCCGATGCGGGTGCAGATGTCATCGCACCGAGCGGAATGATGGATGGACAGGTTGGGGCGATCCGCTCTGCGCTCGACTCTTCGGGCCACGCTGATGCTGCGATCCTCTCCTACGCTGTTAAGTACGCGTCGGCGCTTTATGGTCCCTTTAGAGATGCTGCAGAGTGCGCCCCTCAATTTGGAGACCGTCGTGGCTACCAGATGGATGCAGGGAACGCACGCGAAGCACTTGAGGAGGCAGCGCTTGATGTTGAGGAGGGTGCCGATATGTTGATGGTCAAGCCTGCAGTTGCTTACCTAGATGTCATAACTGCTCTTCGAAACTCATTCGATATTCCTGTCGCCGCGTATCACGTAAGCGGTGAGTACTCAATGATTAAGGCGGCAGCCGAGCGTGGTTGGATTGATGGAGATGCAGTCGCACTTGAGCATCTCCTTGCGATTAAGCGTGCAGGTGCAGATTTCATCCTCACGTACTTGGCCCGCGAGGTTGCTGAGGCTCTAAACGCATGAGTCGAAATGAAGAACTCTTCGAGCGTGCGCAGGCAGTAATCCCTGGTGGAGTTAATTCTCCAGTTCGGTCTTTCCGTTCAGTGGGTGGAACCCCTTTCTTTGTTAAGTCGGCGAGTGGCTCGACCATCACCGACGCTGACGGGCGCACATATATTGATTACGTCCAGTCGTGGGGTGCATCGATCCTTGGGCATGCTCACCCTGATGTGGTCGAGGCGATTAGAGATGCCGCGCTGGCGGGTACGACATATGGCGCTCCAACTGAGCGCGAGGCTCTCCTCGCCGAGGCGATAGTTGAGCGTGTCGCATCTATTGAGAAAGTTCGGATGGTCTCTAGCGGTACTGAGGCTGTGATGACCGCAGTGCGACTCGCTCGCGGTGTAACGGGAAGATCAAAGGTCATTAAGTTTGCTGGCTGCTACCACGGTCACTTCGATGCAATGTTGGTTGCCGCCGGAAGCGGGCTTGCAACTCTGGGCATTCCTGGGTCCGCCGGTGTGACGGCTGGGTCTGTTGTGGACACAATCGTTGTTCCTTATAACGATCTAGTTGCACTCGATCGTGCGCTCGATGAGCACGCTAAGGACCTCGCTGCGATTCTCGTTGAGCCAGTAGCCGCCAACATGGGTTTGGTGCCCCCTGCGCCTGGATTCCTTGAGGCGCTGCGTGCTGCCTGTGATCGAGTCGGTGCGCTACTGGTTTTCGATGAGGTCATCTCTGGTTTTCGCGTAAGCCGTGGTGGAGCTCAAGAGCGTTTTGGGATAGCTCCAGACATCTCAGTATTCGGAAAGGTAGTGGGGGGAGGCTTACCTCTTGCTGTTGTCGGCGCGCCGGCCGCGATCATGGATCACCTCGCACCGATCGGCGACGTATACCAAGCTGGAACACTCTCAGGGAATCCGCTCGCAACCGCAGCGGGCCTTGCAGTCCTCTCGCACCTTGATGACGCGGCCTACATACGCCTTGAGGCCAATGCAACGCTCCTAGCCAAGGGGCTTGAGTCGGCATTTGAGGCAGCAGGCATTAACACTCGCATTACTAAAGTTGGCACGCTTGTAGGAATGTTCTTCTCTGACTCTGCTGTCACTAACTACGCGGAGGCCCAGAGCGCTAACCATGAGATCTATGCGCGCTTCTTCCACGCTCTCTTAGATCGTGGAGTGTGGTTCGCGCCGAGTGGCTACGAGACTCTCTTCCCATCCCTCGCGCACAGCGCCACCGACCTAGTGAACACCGATGAGATAGCAATAGAGGCAGCACTCTCGCTCGTGTAGGTGCGCCGTGAATAGCCGCTGGCCTAGAGTCGCCCCCATGACTCAGCCGAGAAGTATCGCCTCAGACTCATCCCGCACGATTACTGACTC